>VMCJ01000071.1 GCA_008081395.1 Rhodospirillales bacterium
CAGCCTCTCTGCCGCCATTGCGGGACTCACAAAAGTTTATACTCCTGATCAAGCAGTCAGACTGAACGCCGATGGGGATAAATTACGGGAACGCCTTAATGAGGTATTGAGGAAAGCGGGCGTAGCAGGACAAGTTACCGGCATTGGTTCAATGATGATGGTCCACTTAACACCTGAACTGCTCAAAGGCCCAAAAGATTCAGACAAAGTACACAGTTCGCTGCGGGGATTGCTTCATTTAGCCTTACTGGAAAGAGGATATTATATCGCACGTCGCAACATGATAGTGCTGTCGTTACCTATGACAGAAAAAGAATTTGACGGCTTAACAGAAGCTTTTGCCGACGCCATAAACCACTACATCGGAGTTTTACCAAAATTGTAAAATCAGATGGCAAAAAAACATCAATGTAAGCAGGTTGATGGCGGCCAATTAGCTGTGAGTCTTGTTGGCAGCTAGCAACTTTGTAGATCAATTTTTCTGCCAATAAGCCTCTAGCGCCGTGCTCCTGAAATAAGAACCACTCCAATCGAAACAACCAGCAGAGCAGCCCCTTCCTTCAAGCCAATCTGCTCCCCTAAAAGAGCCCACGCACTAAATGCCGCGATTGATGGAACTAATGCCGCAAAAACAGCTCCTTCGGCAGCTCCAAGCCGCTGGACGGCAAAATTATAAAAAAACATTGCGACTACACCGTTCAATACGCCGTGGTAGCCAACTTGAAAGATTAGTTGTTTGAAATTCAGATCGAATAAACCAGTATCTCCAATTACTATCCAGATAGGGACATAAACCAAGGCGGTACCTACGTGCGTAATCCCTAAAGCATGTGCAGGAGCCAAATTAGAAACTCGTACTATCAGAGTATAGATGGCCCAAAACCACGCGCATGCATGAAACCAAATATATCCTGACAAGTTTCCAGGCCCAGCAATCTCAAACACAGACCAGGCCGCCAAAGCCGCACCAAGTAATATAGCAGTAAAACCAATCCAACGCCTTTTAGTAACAGGATCCCGAAGTACTAGTATCGCGAGTAGAAAGACTAGGGCAGGATACATGCCCGGAGTAAAAATTGCTGCGTGTGCGGCGGGAGCATACTTAGCGCCCATTCCTATGGCATAGGCAAACGGGCCTGACATACTAAGCAAAATAGCTATCGTACCGGCCCAACCAACATTACCTGCCTTCATTCCAAAACGGCAAACTAAAGGAGCGAAGACAATCGCCCCCACAGCGCCTCGCAGTAAAACCATATCTGCAGGAGTGATTATACTATCAGAAATTCCAGCTCGCGTTATGGGAAACCATAAACCCCAAATTACTGCTGCAGAGAGGCCTGCCAGTGTAGCTAAAAGCCGATTGTTTTTTTCAATCAAAAGGCCCGCTCGACGCAAAAGTCCGCCACGTCACAAAGGGTTTTAGAAAATTCTAAGTCACCGCTAACGGAAGAAAGTGCTTCTTTAGCATCTTCGGCAAAATGCCGAGCTGCCTTGGCGGAGTCCTCAAGCGAATTGCTGGCTTTAAGATAAGCAATCGCCTGATCAAGATCACCGGGCTCTTGCTTTTCCTCTTGGATTGTACGCCGCCAAAATTTTCTAGATTCTTCATCGCCCCGCGCAAAAGCTAACAATACCGGCAGGGTAGCTTTGCCCTCTTTGAAGTCATCTCCTACTGACTTACCAAGAGATTTCTGATCTGCATCGTAGTCCAGAACATCATCTACGATCTGAAATGCGAGTCCAAGGTTCATACCATAAGAATCAAATGCTTCAGCATCGCTGTTCGACCGCCCTGCGAGAACAGGACCAACTCTTGCTGCCGCCGCAAATAACGCTGCAGTTTTACCTCGAATAACTTCATAATATTCGTCGACTGGCGTTGCTGGATTATTCGTAGTCGACAGTTGCAGCACCTCTCCCTCAGCAATAGTTGCAGACGCGCTTGATAAGATTTTAAGAACCTCCAGCGAACCTATCTGAACCATCAACTGAAACGACCGACTAAAAAGGAAGTCGCCGACTAGAACACTGGCGTCATTGCCGAAGAGGGCATTGGCAGAGTCACCCCCTCTCCTCATCTTACTTTCATCTACAACATCATCATGCAAAAGCGTAGCTGTATGTATAAACTCTACACACGCCGCTAACTCTATGTGGTTCCGTCCCTCATACCCGCACATTCTTGAAGCTGCTAAAGTCAAAAGAGGGCGAAGTCTCTTTCCACCGGCCGCCACTATGTGGCCGGCGAGTTTAGGGATTAAAGGAACCTCACTAGACATCCGAGCTACGATTTCGCGATTTACCGCCGCCATGTCATCGGCGACGAGATCGTGGAGGCGCTGGAGCGCGTCTATGGGCTCAAGCCCGTTTTGCAATTGGAATGCTCCGATTGGGACAGCTAAGAAAAAGACTCTTAACCTCGTCATAGATAGGCTGAAACCACAAAATTGCAAGAAATTAAGCTGTCCACCAAAATACCATCTTGGGGAATCAAAAATGACGGTTCCGATAATTTTCTTTTACACGCAATCGGAGAGGCAATCTCAGAGAATGGCGAATAAACCTGACCATCATGTATAGAACTTCTTAATGAATAAATTTGATACCAAGGAAGATAGTTGGCTGGGCCAGAAACTGGTTTTGCAACAACCCATCCGCAGTTACCGTGTTGCAATTGATGCAGCTCTACTGGCAGCGGCTATCCCACTCAAACCAGGCAAACACGCATTGGAGCTGGGAACGGGCGTTGGTGCTGTCGCGCTAGCACTTGCGTTAAGAGTGCAAGACTGTCGTGTAACCGCCGTTGAAATTCAAGATGAGCTAAGAGACCTCGCGCACTCAAACGTAATCATAAATGGCTTTGAGGATAAAATTGATATCATTCAATCTGATATTTTAGATTTGGAGCCGCCATCAAATTTCTTCAGCGAAGTTCTATTTAATCCACCTTACTTGAAGCCCGAGTCCAACGATGCTTCACCAGATAAAATCAAGCGAATTGCAACTGTAGAGGGAAAAGCACGTCTAGCGGACTGGTATAAAGTAGCCTCTGAGCAAGTTATTCCTGGAGGCGGTGTAACAGCCATACATAGGGCAGACCGGCTCTCAGACCTTTTAAATGCTGCCACCAAAGCAGGCATTGGGAGCCTGGCTGTGTTTCCGATTTGGCCACACAAGGGGTCTGACGCTCGGCGAATTATCGTGCGCGGAGTTAAAGGCGGTGCTGCGCCCCTTCGAATTTTATCTGGCTTAACCTTACATACCGAAGAAGCAAAATATTCCTCCCAGGCAGAATCCATTCTCCAGGGAGAAGCTTCTATTGAGCTAATCTAAATAAAAAGCGGCCGATCTACGTTAGCAGGTCGGCCGCTTAATTAGAGCCCAGCTCACGCCAGGTTTAAGCCTTAAACGCTATAATACATCTCAAATTCGACTGGATGTGGTGTGTGCTCGAACGCATAAACGTCATTCCACTTGAGCTCCATGTAGCCCTCTAACATGTCTTTAGTGAACACGTCGCCGGCCATCAAGAAATCCATATCGGCTGCCAAGCTATCCAAGGCTTCTCTCAAGGATCCACAAACAGTTGGAACACCCTGAAGTTCTTCTGGTGGGAGGTCATAAAGATTTTTATCCATAGGATCACCAGGATGAATCTTGTTTTTAATTCCATCAAGGCCGGCCATCATCATTGCCGCGAAAGCAAGATAAGGGTTCGCTGTTGGATCAGGGAAGCGAACTTCAACTCTTTTTGCCTTTGGACTTGTTACATAAGGAATTCGGCAGGAAGCTGAGCGGTTACGGCTTGAGTACGCCAAAAGAACTGGGGCCTCAAATCCTGGAATTAGACGCTTGTAGCTGTTGGTTGACGGATTAGTAAAAGCATTAATTGCTTTGGCATGCTTAATAATGCCCCCAATGTAATGCAAACAAGTTTCAGATAGATCAGCATATCCTGTACCTGCAAAGGTTGGCTGGCCATCTTTCCAAATTGACTGGTGGACGTGCATCCCAGACCCATTGTCACCGGAAACAGGCTTAGGCATGAAGGTGGCTGTCTTTCCATAGGAATGCGCAACCTGGTGCACTACGTACTTATAAACCTGCATCCCATCAGCAGATCCGAGGAGTGTATTAAATTTTACACCAAGTTCATGCTGAGCAGGCGCAACCTCATGATGATGCTTCTCTACATCAAGCCCCATCTGCGCCATGATTGACACCATTTCAGCACGGATATCGTTTCCATGGTCGACTGGTGCTACAGGAAAGTACCCACCTTTCACTCCTGGCCTGTGACCAGGATTGCCATCCTCATACTCTCTCGCAGAGTTTGTTGGTAGCTCAAGGCTGTCTACAGCGTATGAGGCTCCATGCATTCCAGTTGTGAAACGAACATCGTCAAACATGAAGAATTCGGCTTCAGGCCCCATGAATACGGTGTCGCCAATGCCTGTCTCAGCAAGATAAGACTCGGCGCGCTTAGCAATAGACCGGGGGTCACGCTCGTAGCCTTGACCAGTTGAGGGCTCAATAATATCGCAAACAACAATCATTGTTGGCTCTGCCGTAAACGGGTCCATAGTGGCCGTTGTTACGTCTGGAGCTAGGATCATGTCTGACTGGCTAATGTCTTTCCAACCTGCAATTGAAGAACCATCGAACATTACGCCATCGGTCAAAAGATCTTCATCGACGG
Source organism: Rhodospirillales bacterium (assembly GCA_008081395.1). Taxonomy (GTDB): domain Bacteria; phylum Pseudomonadota; class Alphaproteobacteria; order Bin95; family Bin95; genus VMCJ01. The sequence goes on from VMCJ01000071.1 coordinate 4,703, forward strand.
TTGTATGATACTGGGTGGTGTGCTGCCACTTACCTTTTGGGTCAGTGAAGCGAAAATCTACATGGCGGATGTCATTATCGGTCATTGCCTTAATTAAATCTGCCGGCGTCTTACAACCGAGGCTCATAACGTTATTCCTTTCATCAAATTTTAAAGAATTGGCCGTCTTTATCTGACGGTATTAATCAAAGCGCTCCTGCGCCTGTTTCACCAGTGCGAATACGGATTGCCTCCTCGATTGGAGACACAAAGATTTTGCCATCACCTATCCGGCCTGTATGAGCCGCTTTCTGAATGGCTTCTATAACACGTTCTACCTGCTCATCATCAACTACGACTTCAATTTTAACCTTGGGAAGAAAATCAACCACGTATTCCGCACCTCGGTAAAGCTCTGTATGGCCCTTCTGACGACCAAATCCTTTTGCTTCAACCACGGTTAGGCCTTTGACACCAGTCTCAGATAAAGCGTCTTTCACATCATCTAACTTGAATGGCTTTATTACTGCCTCGATTTTCTTCATGTGTCGGCTAGACCTTTTAGGACCTTGATATTCAACAACCATTAACAAGCAAGATGCATGCCAAACCTATTTTGAGCCCACATCTTACAAAATCACTTAAGAATTTTTTGCTCAGAGATTCCGAATAGCTTTGTTTTTGATTGTTTATTAGGCAATTGCACTTTTTTTAGTCAATAACTTTTTTTATTCTGGCGAGCGCGTCTTCAATTTCGGCCAGGCTTGCGGCGTAGGAGAAGCGAACGAACCCTTCGCCTAGAGCGCCAAAGCTAGTCCCGGCAACAACAGCAACGCCCGCTTCTTCCAAAAGTCGACTTTGAAGCGTTTTAGAGTCCATACCCGTCCCTTCAATATTTGGAAATGCATAGAACGCACCGCCGGGCTCTGCACATCGAATTCCAGGAATGGCATTCAGACCATCGACTATCACTCTGCGGCGTTCGGAAAAAGCTACAAGCATTTCGTCAACTGCAGATTGGGGTCCCTCTAGAGCTGCTATGCCGGCGAATTGTGTAGGAGCATTCACACAAGAGTGGTTATTTACGGCAAGCTTCTCCACATGCGAGATCAATTTTTCTGGCCATATTGAATATCCCAGCCGCCATCCGGTCATCGCATATGTTTTTGACCAACCATTTAAAACAATAAGACGGTCTCGCAGCCCCTCATAAGCCAGCATCGATGCGTGCTGGAGCCCATCATAAAGCATACGATCGTAAATCTCGTCACTCATCAAGGCCACATTTGGCCAACGTTCTAAGCCCGCAGCCAATTTGTCCAGTTCAGCCTTTGGCGTTACACCACCAGTTGGGTTTGCAGGAGTATTGATAATGATGAGGCGAGTTTTGTCAGTAATTTGGCCCAAAACTTCATCTGCCGAGAATGCAAAACCTTTTTCTTCTAAAAGGCGCATCGGAACAGGTTTAGCACCTACGTACCGAATCGCACTTTCATAGATTGGAAAGCCAGGGTTAGGGTAGATGATCTCTGCTCCCGGTTCTCCAAACATCATAATGGCGAAGAACATTGTAGGCTTACCGCCCGGCATAATCATAATGTTCTCTGGATCGACGCTCACACCTCTTCGTATGTGAACGTCATTCGCAACAGCTTCCCTCAAGGCTGGGATGCCTTTTGCCGGAGTATAACCATGATGGCCATCCCGCATTGCTTTAATAGCTGCCTCAACCACATGAGTAGGTGTTTTAAAATCAGGCTGGCCTATGCCAAGGTTTATTACATCCTTGCCTGCTGCCGCTAATTTCGCTGCGCGCGCTAACACCTCAAACGCAGTTTCGGTGCCTAATTGGGAAAGATTTTTAGCAAGTTGCATAGTTTTAAATTCCTGCTCGGATAAACTTTTGGAACGTTTGACTATGCCTTGGCATTAGAAGCAAGAGCAAGCAACATCAAACTCTGGTTGACGTCTATGCAGCTTCTCGCGTAAACGCAATACAGTCGATGGTGCCCATAGCTCAGTTGGTTAGAGCGCCTGGTTGTGGTCCAGGAGGTCGCCGGTTCAAATCCGGTTGGGCACCCCATATGCTTCCTCCAGAGATTCGTTCAAGAGGATTGGCATAATGCCTGACAAAAACGTCACAAAAATAAGAAAACAACCGCCAATTCGGGATGCCGCTACTCTCGTCCTAGTCCGCATGCGTGGCAGAACTCCTGAAATTTTGATGGGAGAACGGAGTTCTGGGCATGTTTTCTATCCTCATCACTATGTTTTTCCTGGTGGCCGAGTTGACCGGAGCGATGGCTTCGTTATTCCCGAGAAAGATCTACGCCCTGAAGTGCTAAAGCGCTTGACTGCCTCTGCAACCGAACGGCGCGCAAGAGCACTTGCACTAGCGGCAGTTCGAGAAACTTTCGAAGAAACAGGTCTAGTCATAGGGTCAAAGGCGCCCAAGCCGAAACGGCCACCAAAGGGTTGGGATACTTTTTACGAAACTGGTTTTGGTCCATCCCTGGATGGCCTCACTTACATTTATAGGGCAGTCACACCACCCGAACGTCCCAGACGCTTCAATGCTCGCTTTTTTGTGACTGAATACGAAAGGGTCTCGGTTGTTGCGGATGTAGAACAAGATGAACTGCTGAAACTTCAGTGGCGTGATATCGACTCTGCACTACAGCTGAAGATCCGACCTATCACTGCCATCGTTCTAAAAGAAATCAGAGATCGTTTAAACGATGGTAGCCTATATGATGACCGGCCTGTGAAGTGGGTGAAAACCGGTCCTGGCGGTCGAAACCGGATATCAGGGGTAGAATGAAGCGCCTTGAAGTCCTATCCGTAGAGGAAATGTACGCAGTAGACCAATCTGCAATTAATGCTGACCTAACTCACGAAATGCTTATGGAAAATGCTGGTGTTGCAGTTTCAGAAGAAATCCAACGGCACTGGCCTGCTACCAATACTATTATTCTCTGTGGACCCGGAGATAATGGTGGCGACGGCTGGGTTATAGCACGCCAGTTAGCTAATGCGGGTTGGCCCGTAAAGGTGGCTTCACTGGTTGATCAAAACCAGTTGAAAGGCAGTTCAGCTATCCATGCAGATCGTTGGGATCATCTCGTTGAGCCTGCAACGCCCAATGCTCTTTTAGGCTCGAATTTGATCGTAGATGCCTTATTCGGAGCTGGCCTAAATCGTAATTTAAAAAACTCCGAAGCAGCACTTGTAAAGGCGATGGATGAACATCCAGCGCCAGTAATTGCCGTTGACCTTCCAAGTGGAGTTAATGGTAATGACGGGCAGGTGATGGGTGCGGCAGCAAAAGCAGCCATGACCGTCACTTTTTTTCGGAAGAAACCCGGCCATTTGCTAGCCCCAGGTCGCTTCCTTGCTGGCAAGACTATAGTCGCTGACATCGGCATACCTGAACCACTGGCAGGGGCAGCTAAAGTTTTCGAAAATGCACCCCCTCTTTGGAGCAACACCCCATCTGAATTAAATGTATTAGGCCACAAATATTCGCGGGGCCATGTCCTTGTAGTTGGCGGAAAACAAACAACTGGGGCGGGTCGACTCGCCGCCCGAGCTGCCCTGCGTGGAGGAGCTGGGCTTGTCACAATTGCTGCGCCCTCCGAAGCATGGCCAATCTACGCAGCATCAGAATTAGAAGTCATGGTACGTTCTATATCTGGACCCACAGGACTTGCTGATTTACTTCAGGACCCCAGATACAGCACTGTGATTTTAGGTCCAGGACTAGGCGTCAACGAAGAAACACAAGATTTCGTCAAAATTGCCGCGAGATCAAAACGTAACCTCGTGCTGGATGCCGACGCCTTGACTGCTTTTGCAGAGTGCCCAGAAGACCTCTTCGAGACTTTAGAACAAACCCCTCAAGCCATCCTTACTCCACATGCTGGTGAATTTCGTCGCCTTTTCCCTGATGCTGAAGGCTCAAAGCTGAACCAAGCAAAGATGGCCGCTTATAGAGCTCATGCTAATTTAATTTTAAAAGGTCCAGATACAGTAATTGCGGCGCCAGATGGGAAGGCGGCCATTAACACCAATGGACCAGCATGGCTTGCAACTGCTGGGTCTGGTGATGTCCTGGCAGGTATTGTTGGGGGCCTAATGTCAGAAGGAACATCGGCTTTTGATGCTGCGGCTGCTGGTGTTTGGTTGCATGGCGCTTCTGCTGCAAGGCTAGGACGGGGAATGATCGCCTCTGACATCATAAGTGTTCTTCCTCAAGCATTTACTGATGCTGCAAGCTTCGTAAAATAACAAAATATTTTGAAGCGATTTCTAATTGGGGGCCTTGGTCATGGCATATAAAATTGAAGCGTTTGTAGAAGACCTAAAACGCTTAAACGCAGCCCATGCACCGCCAAAAGAAATCCTTCCTGAAATAGCGCCTCTTGCGGCCCGTCTTTCTGAGGATCAAAGCTGGGTGCAATCCAGCTTCTACGATATCGACGAAAACCAAGGGATTGGCATAACCGTTCTGCACGAAGAGCCAGACCATACTCTTTTAGTGGAAGCTATAGTTTGGGCCCCAGGTAAGGGCGTATTGCCTCATGACCATCAAACCTGGGGAGTTGTAGTTGGGCTAGATGGAACAGAAAGGAATACGATTTGGCAACGCACAGATGATGGCTCAAGACAAAACCACGCCGTCTTAGAGGTTCATCACGAAGCCGATGTTGGAAAGGGACAAACAATTGTATTTATGCCGAATGATATTCACAGTGTGAAAAATATCACCGATCGCCCATCGCTGTCTCTTCACATATACGGCAAAAGCCTAGCTCATACTGGACGGTCTGAATTTGAACCCGAAACCAACACAATACGACCATGTCCCGTTAGGGCAAAAAGGCCATTAATTTGAAAATTATACTTTTTTTAATTTAGGCAGCCAATTTTCCCGGCACCATTGCATAATTTCCGTTCCCGTAGCCATCCAGACGTCGTCATGCCCTAGAATATAGCCCAACGTCTCATCTAAGTACTTGAGACGATGCGGCTGGCCATAGAGATAAGGATGTAGACAAAGGGGCATCACAGTGCCGCTCTTTTCTCCCTCTGAATAGAGGACATCAAACATGTCTCGCATCATACGCGAGAACTCTTCCCCCTCTGAATGCCAGCGATATACAACCGCATCATTCACATCCATTGAATATGGAATTGTCATGATTTGCCCATTTGCTGTTTCGACGGGAACAGGTTGGTCGTCATGATAAAAGTCCGTCGTGTAGCCAATCCCGTTAGCGACACAAGCTTCGGCTCCCCATTTCGTTTGACTAACAGCGGATCCAAACCAACCATTAAGCTGCCTACCCGTGCGAGCTCGCAGAAGATCGACACAGTCCTTTATTACGGCATAGGTCTCTTCCTTACCAAGGCCCCAAATGTAACGAGTATTGTACAGACCATGGCAAAGATAATCATAATTTCGTGCCTCCATCGCTTCCCATATATCCGGGTAGTGCTCGATAATTCCGAAATTGAGTGAGACAGTGCATGTCACATTGTGTTTGTCGAAAATATCAAACATTCGCCAGACACCAACACGATTACCATAGTCTCGAACTCCATAGCCTAATACGTCTGGTGCAGGCATCCGAGGCCAAGAAGTGCGAACGTTTGTAAACTCAGGTTGATACTCATAGTGCTCAATATTGGGTAGCACCCAAACAGCAACCCGTGCCCCGTTTGGCCACTCAAGCTTTGGGCGCTGATCATAAGGATGGAATGGAAACGACGGACCTAAGTTTTCTGACATCAAGATGTCTCCACCACATTAACAGTTTTTGACCCCATCGGAGCCTAAGGTGCCAACTAGGGTTCGATTGCAGCACCAGTGTTTAAAAGTTGATCTATCTCATCTTTACCAAAGCCAACATCGGCTAAGACCTCGCGAGTCTGCTCACCTATGAGAGGTGCATGTAGAGTGTCTTCACGCATCCCCCCTGTAAATGTTGTGGGCGTCTTTGTCTTTAAGATACGACCTTGAGTAGGGTGTTCAATTTCTTCAAAAAAACCAATGTCATTCAGGTGCGGATCATCCAATAGGTCATCTATTTTATTATAAGCTGCGGCTGGGACATCTAATTTATCGAAAATTTCCAACCATTCTGCTGTCGTTTTCTTCAGCAAGCCGGAAGCACGAACTTCAAAATAATCTGCAGCATTTTCTGTTCGGCTAGCAGCACTATCAAAACGAGAGTCGCTCTTGAGTTCTGGTCTTCCAATTGCATCGAAAAAGGCAAAGGCTTGTGGATTAGTATTTGGGCCAACAGTGATGTAGCCATCGGAGGTTGGTAACGGACGGTAGTCTGGCGAAAGCAATCTATTGTCGCCCGACTCACCAGCTGGTGGCACAAATGTGAGACCAGCTAAATGCTCAGATGAGACAAAACTTGCCATATTTTCCAACATAGGCACTTCGATTGCCTCACCAACACCTGTTTTTTCACGACGGTATAATGCAAAGCCAATTGATTGAGCCGCTATCAGCCCTGTGACATGATCTGTCATTACCATCGGAACAAATCTTGGCTCGCCAATGGCACGCTCAAAAGTTCCCGCGACACCTGACAAACTTTGTACGATTGGATCATAGGCTGGACGATTGAAGTAACGACCCCCTTTTCCAAAAGCGACTATACCGCAATAAATCAGTCGAGGATTAAGGTCTGACAAACTTTGGAAGTCTAGGCCAGCCCTCTCTAGCGCAGCTGGCCGCACATTTGTGACAAATACATCCGCTGATGTGATTAATTTTTTTAAAGCACCAAGCCCAGCTGGCTCCTTTATATTCAAACAGACCGAACGCTTGTTACGGTTAAAGTTCATGAACTTTCCCGACATTCCGGGATTTCTGGAACCCTTAGCCATAGTGCGCAAAAGGTCTCCCCCCGGAGCCTCTATCTTAATTACGTCTGCACCCTGATCACCAAGTGTTCGTCCACAGATAGGACCAACAACCACTGTGGTCATATCAATGACACGTATGCCGTCTAGGGGGCCTCCCGCCACTATTCAAAACTCACATTTATTTCTGCACATAGGTGTCCATGCTTGTCACCAATCCAGCAGCTTTGACCTTCTTCGGTTCTATTTCCATAAACAGTAACCGTATCCCCAACCCAAATGGGTTTGGTCAGGCGGGCATCCAAACCTGTAATTGTGCGGCTGTCATGCTTGACGGCAAGGTCCGTGACTGTCTGCATCGTTAGGCCGCCGTTTTGAACGGTATGGTCGTAACCCTCCTCAGTTCGAGCGTAATCCGCATCATAGTGAATTCTATGAGCATTCCAGGTAACTGCACCGTATCGGAAATTTTTAGCCTCGGAAAAATAAACAGTTTCCTGCCAATCACTTTGCTCTGGAGCAAGATTTGGTTGGGTCTTGGTGGACTTTGCACCAGCAGGAACAGCTTCACGATAAATCGCGTCAAATTCGTCCACTGCAATAACTTTGCCGTCAGTCTCAAAGGTTAGCCGCATAGTTAAAATAACTATATTTCCCGATCTACCACTCTTGGGCAGTATAGCTGCAACTTCTGCTGTCTTAATCGCAGGTTGGCCAACAACGAGATTGCCCATGATCTGCACTCGGCGCCCCGCTCCCATTCGGCGGGGTAGGGGGATTGGTGGAAGGAAAACCCCCTTGTGCGGATGACCATCAGGACCAATCTCACTATCCTTGCAAATGTCTGGGAAAAACATATTGAACCATGCGCGCGGGATTGCATCACCCTCTTTTATGGAAGCGGGATCGACGTCCAATGTTGCGGCTGCCCTCTGCACAGATGTTAGCCCTATTTCATCATGCACTACGCGCTTTCTTCCAATCCACTTTTCTAATTCAGGAATTGCTGCTTGGACTTCAGGGTTCATTTAGTGGATCTCCTCAGCATGGTTTTGATGCAAAATTTCAATTTTTTACCAGACTGTTTATCTGATTTTAGAGTTAGCGCGGTCCCACAATGGATAGCATCATAAAAAGTAGCACAAACTCCAACATTATTAGTGATGTGGTTTGGAATTTTGACAGCCCTAGAACTCGGCGAACAACAAACCAATCATATGCAATGGACCATAAAAATAAAACAAATGTTGTGGTGTCATATGATTTTGACGACAGACCCAGAAGAACTGCAACGCCAGCGGCTGTGGTTGTAATCAGCGCTTGGGCTAAGGCACAAAAATTCGAGGCTATCGCATATTTTAGCCATGCATCTTCCTGACCAAACTGCTCAGCAAATGCTGCCGCAATATGCAATGATGCCAGCCATACAATAGCCATTACCAACAGCAACTTTATTGAGATAGTTGCCCCTGATGAGTTAAGGCCCAGTTCAGCGAATGACAAAATGCTGCTTTGAATATATGCGCACGCTAAAACTAGAGGGAAAGCAAAGAAAGAAAGCCAGAAATGCCTTTCCCCATTAGGCAAAAGCCCCATGAGTGAAGAGTCAAATGCGGCAAGTCTAAAAGCGATTTTCAAATTGCGGCACAACTCGCCTAGCATCTATCTTTAACCTTCAAAGAACGCGTGTAGAATTAATCGATAGGTTTCTGCTAGATCGCGAATATCTTGAGTAGCAACATGCTCATCAACCTTGTGGGCAGTTGCGCTAATTAGGCCTAACTCCACCACAGGGCAGTAATCCTTAATAAAACGTGCGTCCGATGTGCCGCCAGATGTCGAGAACTCAGGTCGACTACCGGATACCGTCTGAACTGCTTTTGCAACAATCTCAGTTAGCTGTCCTGGCTCTGTTACAAAACTTTCGCCAGATACCGATACCGACAGCTCATATGGACGACCCACAGCATCCAAACGTCTTTTGAGTTCTTTTTCCAGCGCCGCCCCATCGAAATTTGCATTAAAGCGAACGTTGAAACGCGCCTCCACTTTTGCAGGGATCAGGTTGGTTGTTGTATTGCCCACATCAACAGATGTGAGTTGCAAGCTGGAGCCTGGGAAGTGGGGGTGTCCTGCATCCAATGGCGTATCAGTTAACGCATGCAAAAGCGGCAGTATTCCATGGATTGGGTTATCAGCTCTTTCAGGGTAGGCCACGTGACCTTGAACGCCTTTAACACTTAAAACGGCATTCAGACTTCCGCGGCGACCAATTTTGATCATTTCCCCCATCTGCAAGGGATTTGTTGGCTCCCCTACTATGCAAGCATCGAAGCGTTCGCCACGCTCGCCAAGAACCTTCAGCATCTTCTTGGTGCCATTAATAGAAGGCCCCTCTTCATCTCCGGTAATCAAAAGAGAGATAGCCCCTTTGGGCTCTTTATTGATGTCGTTCAGGTATGCAGCTGATGCAGCAACAAACGCTGCGATGGCGCCCTTCATGTCAACGGCGCCACGCCCATATAAAACCCCATCATGGATAGTGGCGGCAAAAGGAGGGTCCCGCCATTCACTAGAATCGCCTACGGGTACTACATCCGTATGTCCCGCAAAGCACAAATGTTGTCCCGCATTGTTTGAGCCAATTCGAGCAAATAAATTATCTACATCAGGGGTGTCTTGCTCTTGAAAGGGCATTCGCTCGGTAGTGAAACCCATTGGTTGCAGCCATCCCTCGAGAGCTGCTAGAGCGCCGCCATCAATTGGCGTAACGCTCTCACAACGTATCAAAGATTGAGCAAGCTCAACAGGATCAAGTGGCCAGAGCCCCATTTAATCGCGCAACAGGTCATTAATGGAGGTCTTGGCTCTAGTGCCTTCATCGACTGTCTTCATTATAACAGCACAATAAGTTGAAGGCCCTGGACCACCTGTTGGCAAGTCGTGGCCCGGCAAAGTGCCGGGGACAACAACTGAATAAGCGGGGACCCGACCGACGTGCACTTCGCCAGTGTGTCGATCAATTATCTTAGTGGATGCACCAACAAATACACCCATGGATAAAACAGCTCCCTCTTCTACAATCACGCCTTCAGCAACTTCGGAACGAGCACCGATAAAGCAGTTATCTTCAATGATCACAGGAGTTGCCTGCATGGGCTCCAGAACACCACCGATCCCTACACCCCCGGAAAGATGGCAATTTGAACCAATCTGGGCGCATGAACCAACAGTCGCCCAGGTATCGACCATTGTGTTTTCACCAACATAAGCCCCAAGATTTACAAAGCTAGGCATCAAGACTGCGCCTTTTGCAACGTATGCGGACCGCCGAATAACGGCACCGGGTACCGCTCGAAAACCAGCAGCATCAAACTCACGTTTACCCCATCCGGACGTCTTCAGTGGGACCTTATCAAACCAAGCAGATCGCCCGAAAGTAGGATCCACAGCGCCTCCAGCCATTGGGGCACTATCGTAAAGACGGAAGGATAAAAGCACTGCTTTCTTGCACCACTCATTGACTATCCACTCGCCTTGTTTTTTTTCGGATACGCGAACTTGTCCGCTATCTAAGGCGTCTAGAGCTGCCTCAACGGCATCCCGGATTGGACCTTTGGTGCTGCTGGAAATTTCCTCTCGGTTATTCCAAGCCTCTTCAATTGTACTGGCGAGTTCAGCGGTCGACATAGAACCAAAAGCTCCCTCAAAAAATAAAATCTAAACTTGTCGGACAATGGCGGAGAGCGACCGAGCCTGTCAACGCGTCACTGGAGCCCAAGCGTTCGCTGAAAGAAAACTTTTGTCCTAGCATTCGCGCGTTCGCGCATCGCTGGCACATCCGCACTAGCCCCTTCTCGCGCGAAAGCATGGCCCGTTCCTTCGTATACGTGCGAGGTTACATCATTTAGCGGAAGAAGTGCTGCATCGAGAGCGCGTCGCACCGGAACAGGGGTCCATGCATCTGTCTCACCAACATGAAATAAAAATGGTGATTGAAGTTTTTCAGCTTCCTTTAAATAAGCCTCAATACCCACACCATAATAACTGACATTCGCATCTGCAGTGCCGCGGACTCCTGACAGGTATGCAAGCAAACCACCAAGGCAGTATCCTGACGTACCAACCTTACCCGTACAAGCTTGCATCTTGCGGAGATGTTGAACGCAAGCCTCAACATCGAGGACAGCGGCATCAGTATCCATCTGACCACGAGTAGCCAAAGCCTCCTCTCTATGTCCATCCGTTTCTGGGTCTAACTCAATGCCAGGCCTCAGTCTCCAATATAAATCTGGTGCTAATGCAATTAAGCCTTGTTGTGCCCAAAAATCAGCAATGCGGCGAATGAATCTATTAACCCCAAAGACTTCCATCAGGATGACCACTGCTGGTGCAGGACCAGCATTTTTGGGCATAGCAATATACGCCCCCATAGAACCTACTTCGGTTTTCACTTCAGTATTCAGCATGCATCTTCCTCTTTAAGCATTTCAAGACGCTGGCTTCCGCTGCGTTTTTGCTTAGCTCACTTAGATATAGAGAGATCCCTAACAAAGGCATCCAAATTCAAGTTTGTAATTGGTTTTAAAAACATAAATACTATTGTCTACTTTCTGTTAGAAAAACGCGAGGATGATAAATCAATGCGGAAGATTATTACTGCGGTCGTAGCGGCAGGCGCCCTACTAGCAACGAGTGCTGTAAGTGCACAAACCCCAAGCTTCTTTAGGATTGTTTCTGGTAGCGCTGGCGGCAATTATTTCCCAATGGCGGGTTTGCTCGCAAATGCCATTTCAAATCCACCAGGTTCACGCCCCTGCGATAAAGGCGGTTCATGCGGCGTACCTGGCTTGATTGCAATTGGCCAGTCAGCAAATGGATCGGTCGCAAACGTTAATGCCATCCAGTCAGGCGCAGCCGAAAGCGGTTTGGCACAATCTGACGTTGCATATTGGGCTTATACCGGCACAGGTGTTTTTGAAGGTAAGGCACCCCTAACCAAATTAAGGGCTATAGCCACGCTATATCCCGAACACATCCATGTGGTGCTTCCTAAAAAATCAAATCTCAAAACCTTTTCGGATATGAAGGGCAAGCGCATTGGCGTTGGGCTTCCCGCTTCTGGTGCTCAGGTCGGCGCACTGTTGATTCTTAACGCCGCCGGGTTAGAGAAAAATAAAGATTTCACTGCAGAAGAGTTGAATACTTCTCAATCTGCCGAGCGACTTGCCGACGGACAGTTAGATGCATTTCTAACTGTTACGGGTGCACCTTCATCAGGCATAGCCCAACTTGCTTCGACTGCAGGTTTGCAGCTGATGTCGATCCCTAAGTCAATCCAAGATATGGTCATTAAAAAGGCGCCATTCTACTTTGGATCTCCAATTCCTGCGTCTGCTTATGAGGGAGTATCCACAGACACAGCAACATTAGCTGTGGCGGCCCAGTGGCTAGTTTCTGCAGATCAATCAGAAGAACTTGTTTACGGCATCACCAAAGCTCTTTGGAACAAGAATACCCGTAAGCTTCTCGACAGGGGTCATGCTAAAGGTAAAGATGTTCAAACGTCTTCCGCCCTGGACGCTATCGGAATTCCTCTACATCCAGGCGCCGAGCGGTTCTATAAAGAGGCCGGACTTTTGAAATAGTTAGATCCTGTCTAACAAATTTATGGCCCGGCCAAACCTAAGTTTTGGCCGGGCCTTTCTTTGAGATTTGCAGTTTTGAGCTAATGGTTACCGAGAAAAAAGAAATACCGAGCAGCAGTCAGTTCAGGGACTCTAAAGCTGAACTCCCTGACGAGAAACGTCTTGAAGAACTGGAATCACAGTACGATCCAGAAATGAATTTTCGGCCTGTTGCTCCATGGCTTCAGCAAGCAATAACTTGGGCATTGGTTGGACTTGGTTTTTATCACTTTTACACGGCCGGCTTTGGAATTCCCAGGGAACAGTGGCATAAGGGTATTCATCTAGCTGCCGTACTAGGATTAATTTTTCTGTGTTTTGAACTTAGGCGTTCATCTAACCGCAAATCAAAAAAAAATATAAAGATTCTTATTGGCGGAGTGCCAATTTGGGACTGGATATTCGCTTTTCTTGCCTTGGTTGCCGCTCTTTACGTTCCGGTTACGTTTACCGGGCTATCCTGGCCAATTCCGATGCAAGAAATGAATTTTCGGATTGGATCCCCGAACCAAACTGACATCATCTTTGGTACAATATTAATTTTAATTTCCCTTGAAGCAGTGCGGCGTGCGATGGGTACGGTACTACCTATTGTGGTGATTTGTTTCATTCTGTACGCATTATTCGGTTATCTTTCTCCAGTTCAGGTTCTTTTAATCCCTCCAGCCTCCTGGAGCGATCTCGTGAACCACTTATACCTTACCACCGAGGGGCTATACGGTGTTCCAGTAAAAGTAATTTCCTCGATCGTCTTTCATTTTGTCTTATTTGGAGTTGTTGCCCAAAGAATGGGATTGGGGCAATTCTTTATTGAGTTAGCACAGGTAGTAGCAGGCCGGCTATCAGGCGGTCCCGCTAAAGTATCCGTCATCTCTTCATCCCTCTTTGGCACTATTTCTGGATCTTCAATTGCCAATACAGTAACCACGGGCTCATTAACCATTCCCGCGATGAAACGCGTTGGGTATCCGGGTCATTTTGCAGGAGCTGTGGAAGCTGCATCCTCTACAGGTGGCCAGATTACCCCACCGATAATGGGTGCTGCTGCTTTCCTGATGGTGGAATTCTTAGAAATTCAATACACCACCATTATTTTAGCGGCCGCGACACCAGCGGTAATGCACTACATCGCCGTGTTAGCGATGGTTCATTTTGAAGCCAAGAGGCTTGGCCTTAAAGGCTTACCCGCAGAGGAGGTGCCTCGTTTCAAGGATGTCATCAAGCGTGGCTGGCACACCGCCGTGCCTCTCGTAATTCTTATTTATGTCCTTTTTTCTGGCTATACCCCTTACCTGGCTGCGTTCTGGGGAATTTCTAGCGCCCTAGCTATTGGCTGGCCTTTATTTGCTGCAGGAGCGGGGATACTGGCGTGCTTAGCAACAGTTCTCGACATAGTAGTTCTAAAGTTTGACCCCGTGACATTTGGGCTTTTCGGGACAGCCCTCGCAATCGGGTTCACCCGATGGAAACAACGCCTAGACAGACAGAGCTTAACGGCGGCGTTCGCAATGGGATCTAAATATGCCCTTGCTGTGGGAGCAGCAGGGGCCGCCGTCGGAATTGTTGTTGGTGTCATCACATTGACGGGAGTTACTTTCCGACTTGGTTTCATGGTGACCCAGGGAGCCCTCGAGACTGTTGATGCTTTGTCGGCACTTACGGCTTCTCTGCCGGCCGACCTAATTGGCGATAGCACTGACAGGCCTGCACTTTTTTCAGTTGGTTCAGCCACCCTTTTTATATCTTTGCTTTTTATTGCTATTTCTTGTGTTTTGATGGGAGCAGGCCTACCCACCACAGCCCTTTACATAATGCTTCAGGCAATTGCGACGCCTGCTCTTGGAAATTTAGGTGTGCCACCATTAGCAGCGCATCTCTTTGTCCTTTATTATGGAGTTCTTGCTGACCTGACTCCACCAGTTTGCGTCTCGGCTTATGCTGCAGGTGGAATTGCCGGCGCCAACCCTTTCAAGACGGGTACAACAGCCTTCCGACTCGGAAATGCTAAAGTGATGGTCCCTTTTGTCTTTGTATACGCGCCAACGATGCTGATCGTCATCGACGATTTCGACTTAGTCGAGTATCTAAGTGTCGTTATATCGTGCGCAGCTGGCATCATTTTGCTCGGAGCCGCACTCACAGGATACTTAGCCGCGCCCTTGAGCATAGGATGGCGAATAATCTTAGCCTTCGGGGCAATTATGATGGTCGCCCCTAGCGATGGCTCAAATTGGATTGCGCTTGCTGCATTAGTGCCTGTTGCTGGACAACAATTGTTTGAGATTAAGATCAAGGATCAAGTCCAAAAAAAGGTTGGAAGGTCTATTTAACAATGAGACTCTGGTCTTCTGCAGCTCCTTGGGCCCTTCTCTTGTCGGGACCACTGTTAATAGCAGGCTGGATTCTTCCAATCCTCTCTGTCACGAGTTTTTGGGTTTTTGAGACTGAGCACTCAATATACGGAGGCCTTGTCACCTTTTTTAAAGACGGTGAATGGCTTCTGATTTTAATCATCGGAGCTTTCGCTGTCCTATTTCCTGCGTGCAAAGTTATGATTGGTATTTTCGCGTGGATGCAGCCTAAAAAAGCAAAATCTGTCTTACGGGCAGCAAATTCAGTGTCAAAATGGTCGATGTTAGATGTATTTGTGATTGCTTTGGTCGTGATGACAGCAAAATCGAGCATCGTGGCTGACGCCCGTGTGGGCATAGGGGCATGGTGCTTTACTGCCGCAGCAATAACCTCGACGGTTGCTCTAGCTAGCTTAAGCAAGCGGCATATGGACATTTAATTTGAAAAAACGAGCCGCCCACGTCTTCATGAATTTAGTTCCAAGCCTTTGGGCTGGGTTAATTTTGGGAGGTGGAATTTTATCCATTCTTGCCATTTTTGACGTTCCATCAGCCGAAAAGTCATTTGCATATTCCGCAGCGGCAAGAGTTTTTGAAAGAGTAGCGTTAATAGAGTGGGGTTTCCTAGGATTAATTTTGCTGGGTATCTTAACGCTGCAATTTCCTCCAAAGCGAACCTTTGTCACTGGCATGATCGCCGTGATCTTTATTTTGCAAGAGCTTTGGTTGCATCCTGTTCTTTCTGAGAGAGCTTCTATTCTGGCTAGTGGTGGCCAAGTGGAAACCTCCTTGGCACATCCTGTGTTCGCAGTGTTGTCGCTAGTAAAACTACTTCTGCTAATTGGTCTCAGCTTTTCAGAGTTGTATCATTTTCGATTTTGCCGCGACCGAGCAGTGTTAGCTCCTTCAAAATAGCGAACAATCCCAGCAGCAATAGCACTGGCAATAGCTTCCTGATTTTTTTTGCGAGAGAGACGTTGAGCATCTGTTTTGTTGGTCAAAAAACCAAGTTCAATAAGAACAGATGGGACATCTGGCGCCTTTAATACCGCAAAACCAGCAGATCGCTTTGGGCGGCGCAGCAAGGGTTGAGTTGGTGCTAGCGCAAATAAAATATCGTCTGCAACTGCCATCGACTGGTTTTTGGTCTCGCGTTGGGCCAGGTCTATTAGAATGCTAGCAACTTCTTTATTGTCTTCTTCCAGTGGCGCGCCGCCGATTAAGTCCGCAGCGTTTTCTGATTTTGCCAGCCGCTCTGCCTCTTTATCAGAGCCCTTCTCTGACAGCGTATAAATTGAAGCGCCAGATACGCTTGGGTCTGGGTGAGCATCTGCATGGATTGAAATAAAAAGATCTGCTCCACTAGCCCTGCCAATGCGAACACGTTCACGAAGCCTTAGAAACTCGTCCTTAGTGCGGGTAAGCTGAACATTATAACCGGGCTTAGAATCAAGGATTTCCTTCAGCTTCTTAGCTACAGCTAGGTTCACATGCTTCTCTCGAACTCTTCCAACTCCGATGGTTCCTGGATCAACCCCTCCGTGACCAGCGTCTATCATAACCACCCATTCTTCTTTGGGTTTTGTTGGTGGTAGAGGAGCAGTTTTAAGGGGAGAAAAGGTGCCAAATTGCTGACCCTTGAGCTCTGCCCCATATTGTAGATCAATTACAAGCCTTTTGCCTTGACCTTGCCGCCCTGGGATAAGGTTGGCAGAAGCTATCGCAGCACTCCGCTCAAGGTCAAAAACAAGTCGATAAACATCAGCGCGAAAAAGGCCGTATCGAATACCGGCTAACCCCTGAACTTTATCGGGCAACTTATCTGTAACCCAAGCAAGCTTTGGTAGATCGACCACCACACGAGGAGGTTCAGATAGCTCGAAGGCTCGGAATTTACTGGATTCCGATAGATCAATTACTAACCGTAAACCCTCTCCTCTGGACGCAGCACGGACACCCAGCACGTCAGCAAAAGCTAACGACGGCACTATTGCTAAAAGCACCAGAGCGAATACAAAGCGCAGCATCAACAAGCTGTATAGTTTCCCCTTCAAACCTGCAATTAAAGAAGGTAATGCCAGAAATTTATGCGTCATGCCCCAGCGCATGCATCCAAAACATAGTGGAATGTTTCATAAGCTTTTGGACCACGAGCAAAAGGACTCAAAATAGGAAGATCGATCCCTGAAGCTCTATATGCAGCAATTTTAGCTCTTGCATCTGCAGGAGTTCCAACAATTCCTGTTGCATCCAGCATCTCATCGGTTACACGCCGCGCAGCCTCTTCAACATCCCCCGCAATCCAAGCTTCTGCCACCATCGCAGCTTCCCTGGCAAAACCATGCTCAGATACCAGTCGGTTATAGCGAGGGAAGAAGCCAAGGTAGAAGGCAAGCCCTGGTCGCATAGCATCAAATGCGGCAGTTCTGTTCTCAGAGATCGAAGTTGGTAGTAAAGAAGTGATAGCAATATCAGCTGGATCTCGCCCAGCCTTAGAAGCGCCAGTGGCAATAGAAGCGCGAATGGTTGAGGCGGTTTTTAATGTACTCCGGGTTAAAATAATCCCATCTGCTATTTCCCCAGCTGCCTCTAACATTTTCGGAAAAAGACCAGCCAAATAAAGGGGCACCTTTTTGCGCAAAGGTTCAAACCACAAGTCAAACCGCTCTATTGAGATGGTTTCTCCTTCTATCCCAGCTTCTCCATCGGCAATCAGGCGAGTAACAAAGTCTACGGTCTCGCGAGTTCTAAGGATTGGCTTTCCATAGGGAACACCATGTTCTGGCTCCACCTGAACTTTGTGACTTGAACCCAGACCTAAAATAAAACGACCACCAGAAATATCATCCAGGGTTGCCGCTGCCATTGCTACTGTAGGCGGCGTTCGAACAAAAATAGAAGAAATAGCAGTGCCTAATTTTAAATGTTCAGTTTTGGAAGCTGCCGAAGCAATAATTGCAAACTGATCGCCTCCGTGGCCCTCTGCAACCCAACCAGATTCATAACCTAATTTTTCTGCTTTAACTAAAATTTCCACTATCTCGGAGGGGCGTGGGCCGCCAGAAATTGCAATTGCAAGCTTCCCGGTCATGTTTAGTCCTCTTTGGCAACCAGAACAGTCTACTGTCCTTGCTGATTTGTTTTCAGGTTCAGAAAACTGAGCCGTTATCCGAAATTAGCCACAACTAACCCAATCTTCTCAAATTGTTATTTTGACATAAAAACCATCAAAATTTTGCTATCAGCTCATTTTTGTTAACATTCTGCGAAGATTATCAAGAAAACCCTCGCGTTTATTCTTCAGCTGTGTCAGAGAAAAGGTCTAATTTATTGCGGAAAACGTCAAATGTTAGCGCGCCTGTTCGGTCTTGTTTCAACTGATCTAGCAATCGACTTAGGTACAGCGAACACCCTCGTTTACGTACCAAACGTCGGTATTGTACTCGATGAACCCTCTGTGGTGGCGATGGCTACCATTGATGGTGAAAAGCGTGCTCTTGCTGTTGGCAATGAAGCTAAGGACATGTTGGGTAAGACGCCTGGCAATATTCAAGCAATACGACCACTTCGTGATGGTGTTATAGCCGACTTTGAAATAGCGGAAGAGATGATTAAGCGTTTCATTCGGAAGGTGCAAAACCGTCGTTTCTTCGCTGCTCCACGAGTTATAATTTGCGTTCCATCCGGTGCTACGGAGGTAGAACGACGCGCAATCCAAGAATCTGCGGAGGCGGCCGGGGCAAGAAGAATAGATTTAATTGAGGAGCCAATGGCTGCTGCAATTGGAGCTGGCCTACCAGTTACAGAACCCACGGGCTCAATGGTTGTGGATATTGGTGGCGGGACAACAGAAGTGGCAGTATTAGCCCTATCAGGGATCGTTTATTCGCGTAGTGTTCGAATTGGCGGAGACGCCATGGATGAAGCGATTATAGCAAACGTCCGCCGACGCCATAATCTCTTGATTGGCGAACGAACTGCCGAACGCATAAAATCCGAAATTGGTTCAGCTGTTGTAGCCACAGGCCCTGAGGAGATGCGGCTTGCAATTCGTGGCCGAGATTTGATGAACGGTGTGCCACGAGAAATAACCATCTCCGAGGGAGAAATTGCAGAATGTCTTGCCGAACCCATTCAAGCAATTGTTGAAGCGGTGAGGGCTGTATTAGAAAACACTCAGCCAGAATTAGCGGCAGACATTGTAGATCGTGGTATCGTGCTGACTGGTGGAGGAGCGCTTCTTCGAAATCTTGATGTAGCGCTCAGTGAAGATACTGGATTACCCGTCACAGTAGCTAACGAACCTTTAACTTGCGTTGCCATCGGTACGGGGCGTTGCCTTGAAGAAGGAAGTGCGCTTGCTGGGGTTCTAATAGACTGATTGAAAATTCGGTTATGGGGGTGTGATAGGGAAACATGGCGCGCGACTCAGGATTAGCGCCGATAGACGAACTTGTTGAATCGTCTCAGCCCATAAAAACCGCTTTTAAGCGTCTAACTTATGTATTTTTAGTTGGTAGTGCAGTCGCTCTCATATTTATTGGTAAAATCGAAACAGTCTTAGTTGATAAAATTCGCGCGAACTCTTCAGATATTAGCGCCCCAATTATAGAAGTTTTATCAGCACCTGTGCTGCTTGCTCGCAATGCTGCCAATCATATTGTAGACCTTGCAAACCTCATCGAAGAAAACGAACGGCTCAAAGAAGAAAATACCCGACTGCTGCAGTGGCAAGTCTTTGCCAGAAAATTGGAAGCAGAGAATCAGGAATTAAAGTCGCTACTTAGGTTTGACCCAGGTCCTGACGCAAAATTTATATCCGCACGCGCTATTGCCGAGATTGGAAGTACCTTTGCAAGGGTGCTTCTTATTAACGTTGGCGAAGATAAAGGCATGCGATCTGATCTAGCGGTAATGACTGGTGATGGCGTGGTTGGCAGGGTGATAAGTGCTGGGGAGAGATCTTCGCGGGTCCTTCTATTAACCGATATTAATTCTCACGTGCCCGTGCTGGTGGGAGAAAAAGCAACAAGGGCAATTCTGGAGGGAAACAACACAGAAAATCCTTCAATAAAATTTGTAGACAGCGACGCTAATTTGTCACCAGGTGACCTAATAATAACATCTGGCCACGGAGGCATATACCCCCAAGGTCTTCCTATTGGCGTTGTCGCTGGCGAGATAGAAGGACAGATATTAGCCCAGACCTTCGTCGATTGGCGCAAAATTACCTTTGTACGGGTCATTGATCTGGGAGGAAAAGGATTACCTGCCACGCCAGCAGGCAAGAAGAACAATGGCTGAAGGCAAAGATCAGTCCCAGCAACTACCATGGCTTAAAATTGTAACGGCGATTGGCGTAATCTGGCTTTCAATTTTAATATCAATTGCGCCATGGCCTTTCGCCATTTCAGCCCTCGCTCCTACGGCTTTAGCTCACTGCATGGTTTTTCAATTAAGCCTCCGACACGCAAATTCTCTGCCACCGATAGCGTGTTTTATGGTGGGACTATTCTTGGACCTAACGACTGCAACAATTTTTGGACTTGGTGTGCTTACCTGTATGCTCGTTCATCTGATAGCAGCAACCCAAAGACAATTTCTCAAGTCACGTGGGCTAATCCATTCCTGGGTGGGAGTTGTAGTCACAACTCTTTTTATAGCGCCTATAAGTTGGATTATTGCCTCTTTATATAACTTCAGCTTTCAGCCCTGGATGCCTACCTTGGCTGAGTTTACGCTTACAATTGCTATATACCCATTGATCGCGTTTGCGATTGAATTCGTTTTGGCTGTTTTTAAGTTTGGGGTGAAAAGCTCTTGAGTTCACCATTGGACGAAAGGCAAAGATTTACTCGGCGCTCTCTTTTACTTGGGGGAGCCAAAGGCTTGCTGTTTCTCGGTCTTGGAGCGCGAATGTACCAGCTGCAGGTAGTGAAAGGTGACCGTTATTCCAATCTGGCCGATAACAATCGGATTAGTTTCAAGTTTTTAGTGCCTCAGCGTGGTATAATTTTGGACCGTTTTGGACGCCCTCTAGCCCTTAACCGGCGTACGTACCAAGTCTTGATTACACCTGAAGCAATTGAGGACATTGGCGCTGCGCTCTCTAAACTCAGTCAAATCATACCGATAGAGCCCGAACAGCGACTTCGAATTATTCGTCAATCTAAACGCACTGCAAAGTTTCTACCCATCTTGGTCCACGAAGACCTTAACTGGGAGCAGGTTGCACAGATTTCTGCCCGTATACCTGAACTGCCCGGGGTTGATGTACTAGAATCGAGCCAGCGAATATACCCAATAGCAGAAGCCGCTGCCCACCCAATTGGGTACATTGGACCAGCAAACAAAGAAGACCTCGCAAACGAAGAAGTTAAAAAAACGCCAAACATTCAGATAGGTAAGTCTGGCTTGGAACGCTCATATGACCAACCTCTCAGGGGTAAAGCAGGTACCTCTAAAGTCGAGGTAAATGCCATTGGTCGAGTAGTAAGAGAACTTGAGAAAGACGCAGGTGCTGGTGGATCTACTCTTGTCTCAACGATCGATTCAGAATTACAGCGCTTTGTGCAAAACCGTCTCGGTGAGGACACTGGAGCCGTAACAGTCATGGACGTGCATAATGGGGATGTGTTGGCCCTTGCGTCCAATCCCACATTCGACCCAAACGTGTTTGCTCAAGGGCTAAAAGGGGATGTTTGGCAAGCTCTTTTGAAGAACCCTGCCGCCCCGCTGAATAATAGAGCTATAGCGGGCCAATATCCGCCTGGCTCAACATTTAAAATGCTGGTTGCTATGGCAGCTCTAGAAGCCAAAGTAGTAACGCCAAAGAATGCTTTCTTCTGTAGTGGTGTCCACGAACTGGGCGCTGGCCGTTTTCATTGTTGGCAACGAGGTGGCCATGGCTGGGTCACATTACATGAGGCCATAGCTGAATCCTGTGATGTTTATTTCTATGAAATTGCTCGTAAAGTTGGGATTGAAAAGATTTCTGAGATGGCGCGCCGATTTGGCCTGGGCGAACCAACTGGAATTGATGCCCCCTCAGAAAAGGGAGGGCTTATTCCAACCAAGGAGTGGAAAAGACGACAACTTAAAGCTTCCTGGCAAATTGGGGAAACTCTGATTGCAGGAATAGGCCAAGGGTTTGTTTTAACTACACCCCTTCAACTAGCTGTAATGACGGCGCGGCTTGTGAACGGGGGTATTTCAGTAAAGCCTAGAATTTTACGCAAAAAGGGCGAACAAGAATTTCCTCCTGAAGGAACCAGGATAGACGTATCAAGTGAGCATCTTAAAGCAATAATGCGAGCGATGCGTGCTGTTACATCTAGTGCGAGTGGCACAGCAAGAAATTCTCAAATATCGGTGAAAGCATTCCGTATGGGTGGGAAGACCGGAACCTCGCAAGTGCGCAGGATAACAGCACAAGAGCGCAGGCTTGGGGGGATCAGGAACGAGGATTTGCCGCTGGAGCAGCGAGATCATTCGCTTTTCGTAGGATACGCACCTTTAACAAACCCAAAGTATGCATGCTCAGTCGTCCTGGAGCATGGTGGTTCAGGTTCACTGGGAGCTGCTCCAGTTGCCCGCGACGTTTTGCTAGAAGCCCAAATGCGAAGATCTGCAAATTGGAACGGAGGAAAATCCAATACGACAGACGCTTCAAGAGCAGCCTTACTTAAGGGGTAGAGGTTAGCTGCTATGGGACCTTACCTTCATCAGACTAGAGAATCTAACAGCACGCTCGAGCGTTTAAGCCGAATTGACTGGTTAATAGTATTCGCAGTTACTGGAATTGCGTTAATTGGAACCGCAATGCTCTATTCTGCCAGCGGAGGAAGCACGACCCCATGGGCGGGGCGCCATGCCATTCGGTTCGCCGTTGGAATGGGGCTTATGTTGATAATTGCCCTCGTCGGCATGAGGCCTTTCTTTAAGGTCAGTTACTTCGCATATGGTTTTTGTTTTTTGTTGTTAATTGTCGTCGAGTTTGTCGGGTCAGGGTCTGGAGCCACTCGCTGGTTGGATGTTGGGTTTATGCGTCTTCAACCATCGGAACTTATGAAAGTATCCCTTGTTTTAGCTCTAGCTCGCCTACTACATAGCGCTGGGGCGGAATCCACAAACCGTTTTCATATTCTAGGGCCCGCTCTTTTGATGATATTGGCGCCCACTGTCCTAATATTAAAACAACCCGACCTTGGAACAGCAATGTTAATTGTCGTTGGTGGCGTTGTGTTGCTTTTTATAGGGGGTGTGGCTCTTCGGAAGTTTGGAATAGCTGCAACCATTGCCTGTATAGCTGCGCCAATCGCATGGTTCATGCTCCATGATTACCAACGGAGCCGTATTCTAACATTTCTTCAACCTGACAGAGACCCTTTGGGGTCTGGCTATCACATTCTACAGTCATTTATTGCAATGGGGTCTGGGGGAGTCTTCGGCAAGGGTTGGCTCAAAGGAACTCAAGCGCAGTTGTCTTTTTTGCCCGAGAAACACACTGATTTTGTTTTTACAATGTTAGGTGAAGAGCTCGGCATGGCTGGGTGCATATTTGTCTTAATATTGTTCTCAATAATAATTTTTAGGCTTTATCGAATTGGCCTTTTGGCCGAAGCAAAATATGGCCGATTATTAGCAATTGGCATGGCAACTACACTTTTTTTATACGTCTTTATAAACGTGGCTATGGTAATGGGACTTATGCCTGTGGTTGGAGTGCCGCTTCCATTCATCTCATTTGGTGGGACAGCCATGTTAACTTTACAGATAGGACTTGGAGCAGCTTTGGCCGTAGCTGTTGACTTAAAAGATCCAATGTTTCGGATGCGTTGAAACAGTGGAGTAATAATCTTTAAGGGCAAAGATTGGGAGAGGGAATAAAATGACTGCTGAAATTTTCGACTATATTGTTGTTGGCGCAGGTTCTGCAGGCTGTACCCTCGCAAATCGACTTTCTGAAAACCCTGCCAATCAAGTGCTGCTGCTAGAAGCAGGTGGAAAAGATAATAATATTTGGATTCACGTACCTGTTGGATACGCCAAAACACTAGATAAGCCCGGCTTGAATTGGCGATTCGACTCTGAGCCCGAGGAACGTACATATAATCGACAGATACCTATACCGCGTGGGAAGGTGTTGGGGGGCTCTTCGTCAATAAATGGGCTTCTTTACGTTCGGGGGCAGCATCAAGACTATGATCATTGGGCTCAGATGGGCTGCACTGGCTGGTCTTTTGAGCAATGCCTACCCTTTTTTAAGAAGTCAGAGAATTTTGAGCGTGGTGGGGACGAAATGCGGGGGTCGGGGGGACCCTTAAATGTAATGGACATGCCAAGCACTCATGAGTTGCTAGATGCCTTCATTGATGCTGGTGAACAGGCAGGTTATCCGCGTAATCCTGATTATAATGGGAAAGATCAAGAAGGTTTCGGTTATTACCAGGTAACCCAAAAAGCTGGCAGAAGGTGGTCCACCGCAAAGGCTTACCTTGAGCCAGCCTTAAAACGCCCCAACCTTCGTTTAGAAACACAAGCGCACACGACACGCCTAATCTTTGAGGGGAAGCGCTGCGTTGGCGTAGAAGTAATACAACAAGGGAAAACCCATCAATTCCGAGCCGGCCGAGAGGTAGTGTTAGCAGCAGGTGCAATTCAGTCGCCACAAATCTTAGAACTATCTGGCGTGGGACAAGCTGGTCTTCTGAGAGAGCTTGGTATCGATATGGTGCACGAACTCCAAGGCGTTGGAGAAAATCATCACGACCACTACTTATCTCGCCCAATGTGGCGTCTGACAAAGAATGTTTCGATTAATAACGATGCCAGAGGAGTTCGACTGGTAAATGAAGTATTAAAGTATGTGTTTGGACGGAAAGGTTTACTCACTTATCCCGCTGGCATCGTGCACGGTTTTGTAAAGACACGTCCAGAATTAGAGACTCCAGATGTGCAATACCACATCGCCCATGCCAGCATAACGGACATTAAGACCAGAGCATTAGAAAAAGAGCCGGGGATGACCTGCGCACCATGCCAATTGAGGCCACAATCTCGAGGTTTCGTGCACATAAAATCTGCTGACCCGTTCACCCAACCCAGGATCGTGTGTAATTTCTTAAAGGAATATGAAGATCAGCAGGCGATGATTGGCGGGCTAAAGATTGCAAGACAGTTAGTGGAGCAGCCTGCACTAAAGCCCTACGTGAAATTTGAAATTACACCTGGGAAAGACTGCCAAACAGATGATGAACTCCTAGACTTTGCGCTGCGTACAGGTGCAACAGTCTACCACCCTGTTGGTGCCTGCAAAATGGGACCAGAAGACGACCCGATGTCAGTGGTTGATCCCCGCCTTAAAGTTAAGGGAATTTCTGGCCTTCGTGTGGCAGATGGTTCAGTTATGCCACAACTTGTATCAGGGAACACAAATGCACCCATTATTATGATTGCAGAGAAAGCAGCTTCGATGATGCTTGAAGACGCGAAAGCAGATTCCTTAGTACAGTAGGCGGCGATCATGGAGGTGGAGAAACACTAAACTAGACTGGCTAGATTAAATGACTTCAATAGAACGTGACCCAGTCTGCGGTATGACCGTTGACCCGAAAACAGCTAAGCATACCCATATCCATTCTGGTGAAGAGTATAATTTTTGCGCCAGTCGTTGCCGTGAAAAGTTCATGGAGGCGCCAGAAGATTTCATTGAAGCGCAAGATTTAGTCTGTGGTATGACTGTGTCTCGAAAAACCTCAGAACATATGGCAAAGCATGACGGAGCCCGTTTCTATTTCTGCTCCTCGAATTGCCTTGATAAATTTGAAACTAATCCAGACAACTACCTAGATGGCAACCAGACCACCGTCACGGCACCACCTGGTACTATCTACACCTGCCCAATGCATCCAGAGGTTGAGACCATAGGTCCAAGTGACTGCCCTCTCTGCGGGATGGCTTTAGAGCCAATGGGTTTGCCCGACCCAAATGCGGGCCCCAATCCAGAATTCATCGATTTCCGTCGGCGCTTCATTTTGGGAGCCGTGCTCACCATTCCTCTTTTTATGATTTCTATGGGGTCTATGATTGGTCTGCCTTTAAACAGCTGGCTTAATGCAGACATTGTTCCATGGGTTGAGCTTACTCTAGCAACTCCAGTGATCCTATGGTGTGGATGGCCCTTCCTTCTTCGGGGGGGGCGATCATTCATATCTATGAACCTCAACATGTTTAGTTTAATCGGCATCGGTGTGGCTGCTGCCTATGCCTTTAGCGTATTTGCAGTAATTGCACCGGGTCTGTTTCCTGCAGGTTTTAAAAGTCCAACTGGTCATGTTGGGGTTTATTTTGAGTCAGCGGCAGTAATTGTCGAGCTAGTGCTATTGGGCCAATTACTTGAGCTTGGTGCCCGCGATCGTACTGGATCCGCCATTAGGGCCCTGATGGGCCTGACACCCCAAACAGCCAATTTGATTGATACCGACGGTACCGAAAAAGAAATTCCACTTGATAAGGTTAAGGTAGGTGACCAACTACGCGTAAAACCTGGCGGAATGGTTCCAGTAGATGGTGTCGTGTTTGATGGTTGGTCAAGCGTTAATGAGAGCATGTTAACAGGCGAGCCAATCCCTGTTGAAAGAACGTCAGGTGATATTGTCAGGGCAGGAACAATTAATGGTTCTGGAACGTTCCTTATGAACGCTCAACGCGTCGGCTTAGAAACCGTTCTCTCTCAAATTATTACTTTAACAGTGGCTGCCCAAAGGTCACGTGCCCCAATTCAAAAAGTAGCAGATGCGGTGGCTGGGATATTCGTACCAATTGTGATTCTTGTGTCCATTATTTCGTTTTTAGCTTGGGCTAATTGGGGGCCAGAACCGCGTCTTTCATATGCTCTTGTATCTGCGTTAGCTGTTTTGATAATCGCATGTCCGTGTGCAATTGGATTGGCTACACCCATGTCAATCATGACAGCTACAGGACGAGGAGCACAGAGTGGAGTCCTTGTAAAGGATGCCGAAGCTTTGGAGCGATTCTCGAATATTGATACCTTGGTTGTGGATAAAACTGGCACTCTAACTGAGGGTAAGCCGGTAGTTACAAACATTTATCCAGCAAACGGCTTTAACCTGAAAGACATTATTTTCTTTGCCGCAAGTCTAGAGAACCAGTCCGAACACCCTTTGGCGGCCGCGATCACAGCTCGAGCAAAAGAACAAAACCTCCAACTCTCCAACCCCCAAGATTTTACGGCCCTGCCTGGAAGAGGGGTTATAGGCCGGGTTGAAGGTAGCCGTGTCGTCCTTGGTACGAAATCATTCTTGTCTGCCGAAGGCATCCCATTCTCAGAAAGCCTCGCTAACAATTATCAAAATAGCGTGCACAGTGAGGTAATGGTGGCTGTGGACGGAAAATTGGCTGGAATCATAGCCATCTCTGACCCGATAAAAGCATCCACACCAAGGGCAATCAGAGAGCTTCAGACCCTTGGCATAAGGGTGGTAATGGCAACAGGGGATAATATCAACGCTGCAACATCTATTGCGCGCCGTCTTGGTATTGATGAAGTCCATGCTGAACTTCTTCCAGAAGGAAAAATCCAACTAGTAAGTGAGCTAAAAACCCATGGGCTAAGAGTGGCAATGGCAGGCGATGGAATTAATGATGCGCCAGCTTTAGCTTCAGCGGATGTCGGTATCGCTATGGGTACAGGGGTAGATGTCGCGATTGAATCTGCAAGTATTACGCTTGCTGAAGGTGACTTAATGGGAGTGGTACGGGCGCGAAATCTAGCTATCGGAACAATGGCAAATATACGCCAAAACCTTTTCTTCGCGCTTTTTTACAATGCTGCTGGAGTCCCGATTGCAGCCGGAATTCTATACCCGTTTTTTGGGATTATGCTTTCACCGATGTTGGCAGCTGCAGCCATGAGCCTATCTTCGGTTTGTGTTATTACAAATGCCCTTAGGCTTCGTAAAATTAGGCTACAATAGTTTCCCTTGAGTTTCTCGTTGCGGCGAGCTTTCTGTCGCTTGCTTGCTCTTAACCTGGCCATCAATGGTAGCTCGGCGACGCTGACCTCCAGCAAACTGCAGTTCTACTTTTCGGCCAGGCGTAGCAGCAGAAGGTGACGTTATAACGTCGCTTCCATCACGAACTAAAACAAATCCTCGTGCAAGGGTATTTTCAGGTGAGTAGCTTTCGAGCAGCCCTGCCAATTTATCTAATTGAACCTGCCCATCATCTAGTTTCCGGGTTATCGCCCCCACCAACCGTCTTACTGGGTCTACGCGATCAAAATTATGGATCTTTGTTTTAATCGCTGAAGCCAATGCTTGCTGTAGCGCCTGAGACCTTGCTTCCAGCAATTCTTGTTTGGCATCGAGCTGTCTTTGTGGCTTAGGTAGGCCAGCAGCCAGAGCTGTGATGTGATCCTGTCGCCTATTTAGCCCTGATAGCAATGTAAATTTAAGTCGCTCTGTCCAATCATCTAACCGCTGAGAAACTGTATCCAATAATCTTGCTGGATCCGAAAGGCCCCGCGCAAGCCCCAAAATTTTTTCTGACCGATGGCTTAAACCTCGAGCGATACCATCATCGAGACGAATAGAGAGCCGGCCAGAGTTTGCCATTAGATCCGTTCGAACTGGTACAGCTAATTCTGCTGCTGCAGTTGGAGTTGGCGCTCTTTTATCGGCAGCATAGTCAATCAAAGTGGTATCTGTTTCGTGTCCAATAGCGGAGATTAGTGGGATAGAAGAACTCGCAGCCGCGCGCACAACGGCCTCCTCATTAAAAGCCCATAGATCTTCCAGGCTCCCGCCACCCCGAGCCACAATTAATACATCCGGCCTTGGAACTGATTGACCATGCGTGATCGAATTAAACCCTTGAATAGCAGTAACTATCTCCTCAGCTGCTCCCTCTCCTTGAACACGCACGGGCCACACAATGATACGTCTTGGGAAGCGATCGCGGACCCGATGTAAAATATCACGTATTACAGCTCCTGTCGGCGAAGTAACAATCCCAATCACATCTGGAAGAAACGGTAAAACCTTCTTTCGATCAGGACTAAAAAGTCCTTCGTCGGCCAATTTTTTGCGTCGGTCTTCTAAAATCTTCAAAAGAGCGCCCACGCCAGCAGGCTCCAATGCCTCTACCACTATCTGATAGACCGAACGCCCCTCATAAGTGGTGATCCGCCCTGTAGCTATAACTTCGAGGCCATCCTCTGGTTGGGTTGGAGATTTGCCAGCTTGCCCCCGCCACATGACGGCATCAATTACCGCCTTTTCATCCTTGAGCCGAAAATACCAGTGGCCAGAGGTGGCCCGCTTAGCACCAGAAATCTCTCCACGCACCCGAACATGCGCAAAGTCGCCTTCCAGCGTACGCTTGATCGAACGGGAGAGGTCGCTAACGGAAATAGTAGGATTGTTGCTAGTGACCTGAGTAGGTTCCATCAAGTCATCCAGAGGGTCGCGTTTCGTTTCCATGCAGCCAATGATAAGAAGAGATTGTCATAAGTCCAAGGAGCAGAAGCTTGCGCGTACTTGTCGTAGGATCCGGAGGTCGTGAACATGCATTGGTTTGGTCCATCGCTGCGTCACCACTTGCCACAGAAATTTATTGTGCACCAGGTAATGCTGGCATTGCCGAAGACGCTATATGCGTTCCTATACAAGCAACAGATGTTGATGGGCTAGTAAGCTTTGCCCAAAAAGAGAGAATAGACCTTGTAGTAATTGGGCCAGAGGCGGCGCTTGCAGCAGGGCTTGCTGACGCACTGGAAGCTGAAGGGCTATTAGCTTTTGGCCCATCCGCTAAAGCAACAGAAATCGAGAGCTCCAAAGGGTTCATGAAAGATCTTTGCGCTCGAATCGGCGTTCCCACGGCTGCATACAAGCGGTTTGATGACCGCGAAAAGGCTGCCGCTTATGTACGCGATGAGGGTGCCCCTATAGTAGTAAAAGCTGATGGCCTTGCGGCTGGAAAGGGCGTTGTCGTCGCTCAAACAGTCGAAGAAGCTCTGAAAGCAATAGATGCCTGCTTTGATGGTTCTTTCGGCGATGCGGGGGCTGAAGTCGTAATTGAAGAATGCTTAGTAGGCGATGAGGTTAGCTTTTTCGCTCTGGTAGATGGTCAAGACGCACTTCCTTTCTCCTCTGCTCAGGATCATAAGCGCGCCTTTGATGGCGATATTGGACCAAACACAGGTGGGATGGGAGCTTATTCTCCTGCCCCGATGATGACTGAGGAGATGACCGAGACCGTCATGTCAGAAATTATCCGTCCTGTAGTGGAAGCTATGAAAGATGATGGACGGCCTTTCAAGGGAATTCTCTTTGCGGGCCTTATGATGACTGACAGCGGACCAAAGGTCATAGAATTTAACGCTCGTTTTGGAGACCCGGAAACTCAGGCAATACTGCCTCGCCTGCGATCAGATTTCTTACCCGCTCTAGTTGTCGCTGCTGAAGGTGGTCTAAAGCACTTTGATTTACGCTGGAAAACAGAGAGTTGTTTAACTGTTGTCATGGCCGCCAAGGGATACCCTGGCAGCTACGAAAAAGGATCTATTATTCGTAATATTGAGGCAGCAAACGCAATTAAAGGCGTGACAGTCTTCCATGCTGGAACAGTGCAAGCAGACGATAATATTCTGAGCGCGGGCGGCCGAGTGCTGGCGGTTACTGGAGAGGGACAAGAACTGAAGGATGCTAGAGACCTGGCTTATTCAGGGATTGAATCCATTGATTGGCCAGAGGGCTTCTGGCGCAAAGACATAGGACACCGAGCTCTAAAGTAGTAAGCCCCAGATGTTCTCAGTAGAATATTATGCTCTGATGATTTTCGCTGCACGACCATCCAAGTTTCGATAAACCCCTCGCGAATCAACTATAAGTGGAATTTCAGCCGCTAAGAGCTCATAATCTATATCGTCATGATCTGTAATAATTACAGCGGCTTCAAATTTCCCCAGGCCCTCCATTGGAACAGAGGCCAATCCAGCTAACTCAGGGTACTGGCGGGTTAGACCAACTGAAGGTGTCCACGGATCATGATATTCAGCTTTCGCACCAGCTCGCCGCAGAAGCGACATTACTTCCAGCCCTGGGCTCTCTCGAAGATCGTTAACGTTTTTCTTATAGGCGATCCCAATCATAAGAACTGATGCGCCTTCTAGTTCTATTCCTGCGTGGAGTTTTAGGGCACGTTCAAGAGTCTCAACCACAATCTCTGGTTGTCTTGAATTGATTTCGCCAGCTAATTCTACAAAGCGGGCTTCGGTATCAAGCTGACGAGCGCGCCAGGCTAGATAAAACGGGTCTATTGGTATGCAGTGGCCGCCTAATCCAGGCCCAGGATAGAATGGCATATAACCAAAAGGTTTGGTTGCTGCAGCGTCTACGACCTCAAATATATCGACTCCCATCTTACCATATATATGCTTCAACTCGTTCACCAACGCGATATTCACGGCGCGAAATACGTTTTCTGTAATTTTGACTGCTTCAGCGGTTTCTAGACTAGAAACTTCTCTAATGCTGGGGGAAATAAGTCGGTAAACTGCATTTGCTGCCTCTTGGGATGCAGCATCAAATCCAGCCAGAACTTTAGGTATATCAGCGAGTGCAAAATTACTATTACCGGGGTCCTCTCGCTCTGGGGCATACGAAACTAAAATATCTCTGCCGGGCTCATGGCCAGCGGCTTCTAAAATAGGTAACACCGTTTCGCGCGTGGCGCCTGGATAGACCGTTGATTCAAGACTCAACAAAGACCCCTTTTTTAGATGTGGGGCTATTGCTCTTACAGTTGTCTCTACGAACTGCATGTCTGGGTTCCGCCCTGCTCCAAGGGGAGTTGGAACGGCAATCAATGTGGCGTCTGCAGATGCTACAGCAGCATGGTCAGTTGTTGCCACTAACCGATTAGAAGCAATAGCTGCCGCAACCCGCTTGGAGGGAGCAGTGGTAAGATAACTTTCTCCCTGGCTTAAAATTCTAATTTTTGATGGATCAACATCAACACCAATAACTTTTACCCCTGCATCAGCTAGTGCCAGTGCAAGAGGAAGCCCAACATAACCCAGCCCAATAACCGCTGCGGTTAAGGACCCATTTTCAGCCTTTTGAACGATACGCTTTACAGATTGCATAGCCTATAATGCTCCCGCCGCGGTTGACGTCAGCGCTCCATTAACCATTCTCTACTCCCTTGGTGTAATTGCGGAAACCCCAAAGAGAGGAGTGACCTCATGGCCTACTGGTTGTTCAAGAGTGAACCTGGCACTTGGTCCTGGGACGACCAAGTTAAAACTGAAATCGAAGGCTGGGATGGCGTGCGCAACCACCAAGCCTGTAACAATATGCGAGCGATGAAAAAAGGGGACCTTGGCTTCTTTTATCATTCTGTAAATGAACGCCAAATTGTAGGCATTGTAGAGGTTGTTAAGGAATTTCATTCTGACCCAACAGATGAAAGCGGTAAATTTGGAATGGTGGGCGTCAAAGCAGTGAAGCCTGTAAAGGTTCCAGTGACTTTACAACAGATCAAACAAGACGCACGTTTCGGGGAATTTGCTCTAATACGACAATCTCGTCTGTCTGTGGTGCCTGTATCGCCTGAACATTGGGCCTGGCTTTGCGAAATGGCTGGGATAAAAGCATGACAACAACCGCCTTGATAGAACTTGCCAACGTTCCTGAAAACGATGCCAGAGGTGTGACAATCAAAGATGGTGCCAGGGTACGTAAATTTATCGTCCTACGTTGGCAAAATGAGACAATTGTATACCGTAATCGATGCCCCCATGCAGGCACTCCACTAGACTGGGTTCCAGATCGCTTTTTTGATCGCGGAAAACAAAATCTTTTTTGCACAAGCCATGGTGCTAGCTTCGAGCCAGATACCGGCCTGTGTATCGATGGGCCATGTTTGGGTGATTCTCTGGAAAAATGCGCCTTTGAAGTGCGTGACGGCATAGTCACCCTGACGGAGGCGCTTTGAGCAGTATAAAAAGGGACCGCGCAAATATAGCACGGTCCCACATGCACTCTGGCATTCTGTTCCAAAAGTTAATTAACGGTTTCCGCTTCAATCGTTTTTGGAGGACTTGAAGTAGAAATATTAATCTGGCGGGCCTTCTTAGCCTCTGGCACACGCCGCTCCAGGTCAACGTGTAGAAGACCTCTTTCGAGCCGGGCACCAATCACTTCAACATGATCGGCTAATCTCCACGCGCGCCGAAAAGATCGGGATGCAATACCTCTGTGTAGAAAAACCCGCTTTTCGTCTTGAGTCTGTCCAATGCCCCCAGAAATGGCGAGCTGATCTTCTTTTACTTCAATCGATAAATCGGATTCCGCAAATCCTGCTACGGCCAGAGTTATCTGGTAGCCGTCATCACGAGTTTTCTCAATATTGTAAGGTGGGTAACTACTATCGTCTGCGCGATCCATGCTTTCAAACATGTTGAAAAGCCGGTCAAATCCAACGGCACTGCGATAAAGTGGTGCAAAATCAATAGAACGCATAACACATCCTCCTTAAAAGCGATGTTTAAAATTGTACAAATGCCCATTTGGGCCAGTTGATGCCGCAAAGGCTCCCCTTTTGGGCAAACCCTGCTAGCGATTGGCATATAGTGATCGATTAGCGCCGTTCAAGTAGATTAATGGCATTGACCAATTATAAACTACGATACATTGTAGATATGAGCCGACTGGGGCGCCTCGAGACCTAATTCTTGTGGCTGAGAAGAACCCGTCGAACCTGCTCTGGGTCATGCCAGCGAAGGGAGAACGGCCGTGAAACGCGCCTTTTTTGCTATTTTGACGTTTTTTCTCAGTTTATTAGGCTTCACCGGACCCGCAGTGTCCGAAGAAGTTTATGTGCCTGTACTGGCTCCAATCACAGGCTTTTTAGCGCTGGAGGGTGGAGCGCAGCGCAACGGAGCTGTTTTAGCAGCTGAGCATGCTAGCACACGACACGGCATAAAATTTGTTGCAGATGTTCAAGATACAACCACTGCGCCAGACGTGGCAGTAAGTGCGTTTCGAAGAGCACTTAAAGGTAACAAGCCCACCGCGATATTAGGACCAATATTGGGTTCCCAAATGCTGGCATTATTGCCGCTTGCGGATAGGGAAGAATTGCCAATCCTAACTATATCGGGAACCGCGAAGCTTACAGAAATGGGAAGCGCAAACGTATTTCGCTTTTTCCCTGGAGACAGCGTGGTAAAAGCCGCTCATGCCCTTTATGCCATTGATCAAGTAGGTATGAAACGCCCTGCAATTTTGTTCCAGACAACCGCATACGGACAAAGCGGACGCACAGTACTTAAAGAAAATTTAAAAAATCTAGGCGTTGCTCCAGTTTATGAAGAGGGCTTGTCTCCTGCAGCCAAAGACCTTTCAGCAGCTTTAATGAAGGCGGCAGCTGCCGGTGCAGATGGCTTTCTTTTACATTTACATGCGGGCCCAACAGCGCTTGCAATTCGACAAGCAAAAGAACTGGGCCTCGATCTTCCGATTGTAGCCGGTTCCGCAATGCATCAACCTACGACTGCTGCTTTGCTAGAACCATCAATGCTAAAGGGGGTTTGTGCTGAATCAGGTTCGGCCCCTGCCGCAGAAACAAAGGGTGCCGCTAAAGTTTTTGCTGACGCGTACCGCGCCCGTTTTGATACTGAACCCGATGCGTTCGCACTCGCAGAATATGATGCCGTAGGTATGTTCGCAGAGGGCGTAGCCGCTGGCGCCAAATCACCGGAAAGCATGCGTAGTTGGCTTAGTAAAAACTCTTACAACGGTGCGGCCATGAACTATTCCAGCGATGGAAAAGGAGATATGGCTCATTCGGCGATCATCGTTTGCTATGATGGCGCATCACGCGATGCAAAGGTAGTTCGTCGATACAAAGACGGGGCTTGGGTGGATTGAGCCAATGTTTAGCCCTGAAATGTAGGGCTCTCAAAAAATAAGGCTTTAGCTTGGACGCACTTTCTTTTCAGCTTCTTTTTAATGGACTTGTTCTGGGAGCTGGATATGGCGTCTTGGGGCTCGGTTTTGCACTAACGCTTAGGGCTGCCGGTGCAGTTAATTTTGCTCATGGGGATGTTGCCGCAGTAGCAGCCTATGGTGGGGTAACTGCAGTATTATTTGGGGCGACCGGGGTCCTTGCTGTTGGGGTGGCAACACTTGTAGGTGGAGCTTTAGGGCTTGTAGTGGCCGCTATTGCATGGGCACCTCTCCGTCAGCGCCCAGTAGAATCTACTTTCATAGCTGCCATCGCTTTAGGAATAGTGGCACAAAATAGTTTAACTGTTGGTTTTGGCGGTGCGCCTCGAGCTTTGCCGGCTATTTTGAGTGGTGGATGGCGCCTTGATGGGCTTTATTTATCTGCCCACGGCATAATCTCTTTAGGAATGGCAATATTTGCCTTTACGTTTACAGCACTCTTGCTACTTAAAAGTCGATTTGGAATGCGGCTTCGCGCTGCCGCAGAGGATCCAGAAATAGCTGCTGCCCATGGGCTTCCTGTTATAAAGCTAGCAATATTTGCCTTCGTTTTTGCTGGAATTCTATCGGGATTGGCCGGAGCCATCTTATCCACCCAACATTATGTCACTCCTGCTGTTGGAGCTATTTACATTCTCAAGGCTTACATCGCTGCAACGGCCGCAGGATGGGGCCGAATCTTTCCAACTGCATTAATTGCAGTTGCTATTGCGCTATTTGAAACTATCGGAGCGGCGCTGTTCTCTCACGCTGTAGCAGAAGGTGTTCTTTATCTAGCTTTCCTAACACTGCTAGTTTTCCGACCAGAAGGTTTAGCTGGAGACGTCAGAGGACGCCGCGTATGAGTCCATATGACCTGCATTTGCTTACATTAGCATTAGCTTTGGCAGCTGGTGCCATAGGTTGGCAAATTATATTTGGCCTTGCAGGAGCTCTATCGCTTGCCGCGGGAACAGCGATGGGACTAGGGGCATATGCTGTTGTCCTTCTAGCGCTTAAACTTGATTTGCCCTACGCCGTTGCCGTTCCCACCGCAGCTCTTATAGCCAGTCTAATTATTGCGGCTATGGGGGTCGCCGCTGCGAGGCTGGAAACTCACTACTTTGCTCTTGCCACACTCGCTATGGCGGAAGGAGTAGTATTAGTTGCTATTAACTGGGAAAGCTTGACTGGTGGGGCTAATGGGCTCCTCGGTCCTACCCCTCCAGATTGGCTCTTAGATGATCAAGGCAAATTGTTCTTATCCGCATCGGTAACTCTAATCGCAGTATTCATTTATTCATCATTTAAGCGATACGCTGGGCAAGAAAAGCTAGCTCTATTGCGTACACAACCATTGGCAGCAAAAGCTTTTGGAATAAATGGTCCACAAACAAGACTTATAGCCATGCTAGCGGGTGGACTGTGCGGTGGTTTGGGAGGGGCGATACACGCACTTGCAGTTGGTGTTGTGTCCCCAGACATCCTGTCATTTAAAACAATGGCCGCTATTCTGGCAGTGGTTCTTATTGGGGGGCGTTATAGTCCTTTAGCAGCTGTAATAACCTCGATTGCAGTTACTTTTGGGCCAGAATACCTGAGATTTTTGGAAGATTCCTATTTGATCTTTTATGGCCTTCTTCTCCTTCTAGCTATTTTATTTCTTCCTACTGGCATAGCAGGGCTTTTCCCCAAATTTTCTCTTATCAGGTCCTCAAATAAGAAAGCCGAAAAATTTCCTATAAAAGATGAAATACCGCTGCGATCACAGGGACTCCACCGAAGTTTTGGCGGTTTAACTGCTGTGAATAACGTTTCTCTGAACCTTAAAAAGGGAGAAATTGTGGGCCTTATCGGTCCAAACGGGGCGGGAAAGTCAACGCTTCTCAATCTGCTGTCTGGCATCGATCGACCGGATTCCGGTCAGATTGAACTAGCGTTCGGTGTTCGAATTGGTCGAACCTTTCAAACACCCGCATTAATTGAGGATGAAACAGTTGACGGTAATTATGCAGTGGTGGGCTACAAAAACAACGACCGGCGCCTGGTAAAATCCCTTTCGCAGAGCGAGCGTCGTTTCGTTGAGATTACCAGGGCACGTGAATACGCCAACGGGGTCGTTCTGCTAGACGAACCTGCTGCCGGTCTCTCATCCGATGAACGCAGTAAACTAACCGAAGAAATTAGGAAATTAGCAAAAACTGCGGCTGTGGTGATAGTGGAACACAACGTTCCTTTCGTTGCTAAACTTGCTGATCGGCTCGTGTGCCTTTCGGAAGGTCGTATTATTGCTGATGGAAAACCAAAAGACCTTGTTCGTAACCCTATCGTAGTTTCTGCATACCTAGGCGCAGCGATGGATTTAGGACATGAACAATGACCTGCGACTTGCTCAGTATTGACCAGGCCACTATTGGACCCGCAGAAACCCCAAGGTGCGGCCCGATAAGCCTTAACATTAGAAGCGGCGAAATACTTGCATTACTTGGGCCAAACGGCGCTGGTAAGTCCAGCCTGTTAAGGGCGGTAATGGGTTTAGAGGCCATAAGCTCTGGCCAAGTAACATGGGAAGGTCAACTTGTTCCCTCGCAGAAACCAAGAGAGATAGCCTTGTTAGGCATTGGCTATGTTCCAGAAGGAAGGCGGGTTTTCCCCGGCCTAAGCGTAGAGGAAAACCTGATAGCCGTCTTCAATGGAAATTGGCATTCCGCCAAAGTCCGGATGAGGGAGATCTGGGCCCTATTTCCCGAGATATTGGCTCGGCACCGGTCTGAAGCCTGGCGACTTTCAGGAGGAGAGCAGCAAATGCTTGCTATAGGCCGGGCTCTGATGCGTTCCCCAAAGTTGATTATGCTTGATGAACCATCGCTTGGTCTTGCTCCAATGGCTGTTAATCGAACATTTGATGCTATTCGCAAAGTCAGAGATGCAGGAACCGCTGTTTTAATATCTGAACAAAATACTCATCACGCCTTGGAGGTCGCAGACCGCGCCGTAGTTATTAATAGGGGTCAGATTGTTGCGACTGGTTCTCCAGAGGTATTCAGGGACCCGGAAGTAATGACTAAGCTGTATCTAAATCACTGAAGAGGTCTCAGCTGTTTTTGGAAGGCATTAGATTTCCGGTGCTTAGACAACCCAACAAACAGCAATGAAATTTTAGGTAAAATCCAGTTCTGGTGTAGTTTTAATCAATCATGGGTTTCTTGGTATTTTCTTTGATATACTGAGAGCTCTTTTAAGAAAGGTGCTTAGGATGGGTGATGTGGTCGGGGCAGCAATTGTTGGTTTAGGTCGATGGGGTCAACTTTTGGTCTCATCCGTTGATAACAGCACCTCGTTTCGATTTAAAAGGGCCATAACAAGAACACCATCGAAAGTAGATACCTTTTGTGAAGATCGTAAAATAGCGCTTTCCGACAATCTAGAAGATGCATTAAACGACGACTCAATTGATGTCGTTGTTATCGCAACCCCCCACACCCAACATTTTGAACAGTTAATGGCCGTAGCTGAGGCAGGAAAACATGTTTTCTGCGAGAAACCGTGGACCTTGACCGGCAAGGAAGGAAAACAAGCTTTAGATGCCTTCAAGTCCCGGGGTTTAAAGGTTGCAATAGGTCACAATCGGCGATTTGCACCAAACTCAATAGAAATGAAGAAAATTCTAGATAGCAAGCAATTAGGAGCACCCATCCATATTGATGGACACTTTGATTCTAATTTAGCACCTGCGGGTGGATTATGGCGCGATAGCCGAAAAGAGAGCCCAGCCGGCGGTATGACTTCGATGGGGATCCATGCGCTAGACATGTTCATCAACATGTTTGGGCGGATAAAAGACGTTAATGTTCAAAGCCTACGGGTCGCTTCACCAATTGATGTTGACGACTCTACCCTAGTTCGCGTGAATTTTGAGAATGGCTGTACCGGACATTTGACAACCCTATCCGCGACGAACACGCTCTGGCGTATTTCAGCCTATTGCCTTGGTGGTTGGGTAGAAATTAGAGACCAAGATAAAATAGAGATATCATCTATTGCAGAAGGTACCTCACAGTCTAATTACCCCGGGTTCGATTACCCGGCGATGGCAACCATTCAAGCCGCACTCGAATGCTTTGGTAGCGACGTCACCGGCGGAGATAGTTTCCCCGTTAGTGCCGAAGAGATTGATCATGCGACAACTGTCCTAGAGGCAATTATTCAATCCGCAGAAAGTGGGCAAACTATATCAATATAATATTTCAATTATAAACCGATGGTGTTGTCAAATATTTGGTAAATAAAAATTAAATATGAATTTTATGTCTACATGAAATTATAATTTTTTATATTTATTTTGTGGTTTTTATTACATCAAGTGTATTGGTGTGGCCGTTTAGTCAAACGAGAGATTAAAAACTCTAATTGATCGTAATCTTTGTAATGCAAAACAAGGCGGCCGCCCCGCTTGCCAACTGGCTGTAGAGCAGCTTTGAGACCAAGCGCATCACTCAGATCTTTCTCTGCAGACACGACATTTGGGTCTCTACTAGAGGGTTTTCGGGGTGCTTGCATACCGCCTTCTTGCACCAATCGCTCGGTCTGACGCACATTCAATCCACGTTGAACCACTAGTTCAGCAAGTTTTTCTGGGTCTTTAGCCACCAGCAATGCTCTCGCGTGACCCGCAGATAAACGACCTTCCGCCACATAGGTACGAAGTGTTGGTGGAAGATTTAGAAGTCTCATCATGTTGGCTACATGAGGTCGGCTCTTACCAACCGCTTTAGCTAAATCCTCCTGGGTATAGCTAAATGAATCCACTAAGTTCTGATAACCATTAGCCTCTTCGATTGGGTTCAGATCTTCCCTTTGAATATTTTCGATCAAAGCAATTTCTAAGGCATCACGATCCGTCATATCCCTTAAAATTACTGGAACCTCTGCCAAACCCGCCCTTTGAGCAGCTCGCCAGCGTCGTTCACCAGCAATAATTTCATAACCAGACAGCTCGCCAGACAGCCTTCGAGCAATGATGGGTTGTAACATTCCACGCTCACGAATGGATTGAGCAAGTGCGTCTAAAGCTTCTTCATTAAAATGTCGTCGAGGCTGTCCACTACCAGGCTGAAGTGATGCAACAGGTAGAGACCGGGTGGCTTTATTGGTAGCACTGCCCTCAGTCACGTGGTCTGAACCATCTTCTCCCAGTAACGCAGCTAAGCCGCGACCTAGCTTTGGACGAACGGATTTATTTTCGACAATGCTCATGCTGCCACCACCTTAACTGACCCACCTGGTAATAAACCTTCACGTTGCAAAAACTCACGGGCTAAATCCAGATATGCCCTGCTACCCGTGCAATTAAGATCGTAGAGCAACACAGGCTTTCCATGGGACGGAGCCTCCGAGACTCGTACATTCCTTGGAATCTCCGCTTTATAAACAATGTCACCAAAGTGTGCTCTCACATCGGCCGCAACGGCTTCAGCCAACCGAATTCTCCTGTCCATCATTGTTATCACAATGCCCTCAAGAGCTAACTCGGGGTTTAATCGCTCGGCAACCAGATCAATTGTTCTCTTCAAATGACTTAGCCCCTCAAGCGCAAGGAACTCGGCCTGCAGTGGGGCAAAAGCGCCATCTGCAGCAACAAGCGCATTTAAAGTCAAAAGGCCAAGCGACGGGGGACAATCAATTAAAATAAATGAGTATCCTAGTGGTCCTGATTCGCTTTTTGCTTGGTTTAAAGCATCTGCTAACCGGCGCTCCCGCCTCGGCATATCTACCAATTCGATTTCTGCACCAGACAAATCCATCGTAGATGGAACAATGTCAAAGAGCGGCATCTCAGTCTTAAACGCTGCCTCAGCAAGGCTACACTCGCCAATTAAAACATCATACACCCCAACCTTCCGCCGATTGGCTGGAATTCCCACTCCGGTCGATGCATTTCCCTGTGGATCTAAATCAATTACGAGAGTTCGCTGGCCGCAAGCAGCTAAAGCAGCCGCAAGATTAACTGCGGTAGTGGTTTTGCCAACACCGCCCTTTTGATTAACTACTGCAATAACGCGAGGCAATCTTTCCTCATGAGCGTCATCATTTGTATCAGAGTTTATTTGCGTCATCCGGCCTTAGACACCATATCTTGAGTATTATACCCTCATCAGAGGTAATACTAGGGATCATTTCATATTTCATTGTCCAGCTTTTCATTGCTTCGGTCAATTCTTTTTCGACCTGCGCCCCCTTGTGCATCAAAGCGAAACCAGAGGGTTCAAGAGCCCCATAGATAAAAGGTAAAAGTCGAACCAAAGGAGCTACAGCCCTCCCAGTTACAAACTGGAATTTGCCGAAAGCCACATTCTGTAAAGCTTTATCAAACCGCTCTGGTATTACACGCACATCAACACCAGCATGCCTTGCAGCTTCACGAAGAAAAACTGCTTTTCGTTGATCACTATCTACCAAAGTTATGGGCAAACCACTGATGCAAGATAGCACAAGGCCAGGAAAACCAGCACCAGAGCCAAAATCCACCAAAGCACTTGAACCTGGGCTTTCCCCTAATAAGGGAAAGACCTGCGCAGAGTCCAAGACATGTCTGGTCCAAATATCATTTAAATTAGCTGGGCCAATCAGATTGATCCGTTGACGCCAGCGATCTAGCACAGAAACGTAACGAACAAGCCTCTCTATGCTTAAATCGTTAACACCAAACTTTTCTAACGCATCACGCACATCAT
Organism: Rhodospirillales bacterium; assembly: GCA_008081395.1. GTDB lineage: Bacteria > Pseudomonadota > Alphaproteobacteria > Bin95 > Bin95 > VMCJ01. Next base: position 46,351 of record VMCJ01000071.1, read on the forward strand.
GAGGGGGCTGGAATTCAATTAGGGGGCTCACGACGCCATGTCAGCCCTGCGATTAGCTCTGACACGGCGCAACAAAGCTGTAATCGCAGCAGGAGTTACCCCCGGGGTCCGTGCAGCAGCTCCAATCGTCCGCGGCCTTGATGCAGTTAACTTTTGTCGAGCTTCGGTAGATAACCCCTCTATCTTCCAGAAATCGAGATCATTGGGCAATTCCATCGTTTCGTCGCGCTTGAAAGCCGCAACATCAGCCTCCTGCCGAGCGAGATATGTTGCATACTGGGCATCAGTAGATAGGCTCTCACGCGCCCACATCGGGGTATCCGCTATTTGCGGCCAAAGCGCCAGCAGTCCTGTCGAAGATGGACCAAATCGCCCAAACAACTCCAAAGCTGTTCGGCGTTTGCCGTCAGAACTACCAGGCAATCCAACTGCCTCTAATTCAGAAGGTGATGCCGTTAGTGCGTTAAGCTTAGCCTCAAGGGCCTCCAATGCATTTTGTTTCACGTGAAACAAGTGCTGTCTGGGCTCTCTCACACACCCCAACTCTATTCCACGACCTGTTAATCGCCGATCAGCATTATCCGCACGAAGTCGCAACCTAAATTCAGCTCTCGATGTAAACATTCGATATGGCTCATCGACTCCTCGCACAACAAGGTCATCAATCATGACACCCAAATACGCCTCTGTGCGATCAAATATTGCAGGGTCGTTGCCCCCTACTGTTCGGGCTGCGTTCAATCCGGCAACCAGGCCCTGAGCGGCTGCCTCCTCATATCCCGTGGTGCCGTTGATTTGGCCCGCTAAAAATAGCCGGGGTATCCGCCTTGTCTCTAAACTGTGATCCAGCTCCCTTGGATCAATAAAGTCATATTCCACTGCATAACCTGGTCGGGCTATTTCTACCGCCTCTAGACCTGGAATTGTTTGAAGGAACGCACGCTGCACATCTTCTGGCAAGCTCGTCGAGATTCCATTCGGGTATATAAGGGGGTCATTTAAGCCTTCTGGCTCAAGAAATATTTGATGATTATCTTTGTCAGAGAACCGGGTTATTTTATCCTCAATCGAAGGACAGTACCTTGGCCCCGACCCACTTATATTCCCACTATGAATCGCCGATTCATTAATCCGCGACCGAATTATGTCATGGGTCTTTGAGGTCGTGCGAGTAATATGGCAGACCGTTTGGGGTACCGTTATGCGTTCGGTGAGAGCCGAAAATGGCTCCGGAGGGTCGTCCCCTAATTGTGGCTCTAACACGTCGAACCGAATGGTCTCCTTAAGCAACCGAGGCGGTGTGCCTGTCTTAAGTCGCCCCATTTGAAACCCTGCCACCTCAAGGCGCTCCCCGAGAACCGTTGCCGCCGCATCACCAACCCGGCCCGCTGGGCTGTTTTTGGTGCCTATATGGATAACGCCTCGGAGAAACGTACCGGTTGTAATAACTACAGCGCCCGCAACCAGCTCTTCTCCTGTTTCCATTCTGACGCCAGAGCAGTGCCCTTGGCCTGAAACCAAAATGTCAGCCACTGCTCCTTCCAAAACGCTTAAGTGGGTTTGTTCTTTTACTGCTTCTTGAATTGCCTCCCGATACAACGCACGATCTGCTTGAGCACGCGGACCGCGCACTGCCGGCCCTTTGCTGCGGTTTAAAACACGGAACTGAATACCTGATGCATCTGCCGCACGCCCCATAATCCCATCTAGAGCATCAATTTCACGAACAAGGTGTCCTTTTCCAAGGCCCCCTATAGCTGGGTTGCAAGACATCTCACCAATACGATCAAACCGATGGGTGATCAGCAACGTTTTCGCGCCAAATCTCGCCGCCGCGCCCGCCGCCTCAACACCGGCGTGGCCTCCGCCAACAACAATTACATCATAGTTATTTTTTATTTGTTTCACGTGAAACACCGTTATTTCCCAATGCAGAACGAAGAAAATATTCGATCTAGCACGTCCTCTACATCAACAAGCCCGGCTATGCGCCCCAGAGCACGGCTAGCAAGCCTTAAATCTTCAGCTGCAAGCTCCAATGCGGGGGCTTCCATAGCACGATTAATTGCAGCAACCACCTCTTCTAACGCGACGCGATGGCGATGCCGCGTTGCGAGGGGCCTCGGCGCCCCTTCAATCGCAGTCTTTGCTGCTGCGGTCAATTCCCTTTCTAAATCCTTAAGCCCTTCTCCCGTCTTTGCAGACCCACTAATCCCATTTGGTGGTTGTATTGAGGAAAGGTCTTTCTTGTTATGAAAAACCAATCGATTTTCCGGAAGTTTGGCGAGTTCTGCGGGTGAAAGAATATCTCTAACTTCAACCACAAGGTCCGCTAAACCTTGTGCGTCGTATGCACGACGGACACCCTCTCGCTCAATTGGATCCTCAGTTTCTCTAAGGCCCGCTGTATCAACAATGGTTACAGGGTATCCATCCAAGTCCATTCGGACCTCAAGGATATCGCGGGTTGTTCCAGGTATGTCAGTGACAATTGCTGCATCACGGCGCGCCAAGGCATTTAAAATGCTAGATTTACCTGCATTAGGTGCTCCCACCAATACAACGCGAAACCCTTCAGATAGTCGTTCGGTTACAGGACTATTCGATAAATAATGACTTAAGGTTTCTTTTAATTCTAGAATTTCCATCTTCCATCGGCCTTCTAGGTCCTCTGGAACAGGCTCGTCTGAAAAATCCAATTCAGCTTCTGCCAGAGCAGACGCAGAAATCAGAGTTTCACGCCATGATAAGTGCTGCGCCGTCAGCCCTCCTTGCATTTGCCATAACGCTTGTCGTCTAGCTGCTGCGGTATCAGCACTTATCAGATCCCCCAGGCCCTCAGCTTCTGCAAGATCCATCTTGCCGTTCCGATAAGCGCGTCGCGTAAACTCCCCAGCTTCAGCTGGACGAAACCCTTGCAGGTTCGAAAGGGCAGCGAGAACACCATCTATAACTGCTGGGCCGCCGTGAATATGAAGCTCAACTGACTCCTCGCCAGTAAAACTTCTAGGAGCCGGGAAATACAGGGTTAACGCTTTATCAAGTACCTCTCTATCAGAGTTATACAATTTCCTGAGAGATGCCTTGCGTGGCAGCGGAGGACTCATGTGCGTTAAAGCATCAAATACGCAGGCTGCTTCTGGGCCTGAAATCCGTATCACAGCCACCCCAGACTGGCCCGCACCAGAAGCACAGGCGAAAATCACATCTCCTGCAGTCATGATTTATTCCTGGTTTAATCCGAACCAGATTGCCGAGATTTAGCGCCCGAGAAGCTTGTTTGCATCGCTTGTTCCCAAAACTGACGCACCGACTCTATGCCTTGACTTGCACCTGCGGCTCCAGGCATCCATTGGCTCCACAGCGCCTCAGGTTCCATGTTGGCTAAGCTCGTGCGCATTCTTTCTGTCATCTCTGAAAGCAAGGCGTCTTGCATGGGTCCTACGTCTGGTAACCCAAAAAACCGGCGGGCCTCTTCCGGCGTGGCGTCAATGTCGATGCTTATTTTCATAGAGATAACTCCAATAAGTCTGCCTTACGCTACATAATAGCGTTAAATTAAGTGCTTAACACATAAGATATCGAGGAATTACCGTGATAGCCCATGCTGATTGATGAACACATTATTTCTTCACCCCTTGGAAACCTCTGCCTCAAAGCCAACGCGGGCTCACTCGTCGCGCTCGAATGGACCGAAAGAGATATAACGCCAAAGCCTAAAAACACCTCTTTATCTCAGGCCAGCAACCAATTGCACCAATATTTTCTTAATAAAATCAATGGCTTCCGTGTTTCTCTCGCTCCCGAAGGGTCTGAATTCGAGTTGTCGGTCTGGCGGGCTATGACGCAAATCCCACATGGAACGACAGCGACCTATGGTGACATAGCAAAGATGACTGGAAAACCCGCCCAGGCGGTTGGATATGCATGTGGCCGTAATCCAATTCCAATCATTATTCCCTGCCACCGCGTAGTAGGCAACAATGGCCACATGGTTGGCTACTCGGGACAAGGTGGAGTTGAAACCAAGCGCTGGCTTTTGGCCCACGAAGGCGCTTTGTTGCTTTGAAAATCAGCATTGCGCCGCTAACGACCACACGGTTATCCTATACTTAAAGAATTATACAGCTCTCAGAGGGGGTATGAGTAATGGCTGACTGGATCGAAATTAAGGCAAATGATGGCGGAAGCTTTAAAGCGTACGTGGAAAAACCCAAAAGTGGCGCAGGTCCCGTAGTGATCTGCATCCAAGAGATTTTCGGCGTGAATCACGCTATGCGGGATATTGCTAAACACTGGGCCGATCAAGGTTATATCGCTGTAGCTCCTGATCTGTTCTGGCGCCAAGAGCCAGGAGTCGACATTACCGATCAGTCTGAAGCCGAATGGAAGAAGGCTTTTGAATTGTTTCAGGGATTTGACTTAGACAAAGGCGTTGAAGACCTCTTGGCCACCATTGCTCATTGTCGGTCAATGAATGGAGCAAGCGGCAAAGTGGGTACTGTTGGGTTTTGTCTTGGGGGCAAGCTTGCTTATCTACTAGCCTGCAGATCAGACGCGGATTGCAACGTCAGCTACTACGGTGTGGGGATTGAAGAACTTCTTGGAGAGGCACAAAACATCACCAATCCTCTAATGATGCACATTGCCGAAGAAGATGGGTTTGTATCTAAAGATGCACAGGCAAAGATCAATGAGGGGTTAAAAGATCACAACTCTGTGACAATCCACAACTACCCTGGAATGGATCATGCTTTTGCACGCATAGGAGGGGTACCGTATGACGAAGAGAATGCAAATTTAGCTAACTCTCGCTCGTTGGAAGCTTTTAAACGGGCTTTAGCGTGACCAAGCTTGAGCCTGTTGAAAGCAAAGCCGCATGGAGGGCATGTGATCTAGCGGCTGAGGGGGATTGGCGTTTACGTCTTAGTTCTAAAGAGATCGATGAACTTATTAAAGCAACAGATCTTGCTCTCAAAAAACAGGTGCCTATTGAGAAATTGACGGCATCTGATTTTGCCCTCCCAACGCTCTCAAAAAAAATTAGTAGCCTCCGAGAAGATCTGGAGGGCGGGCGAGGCTTCGTAGTAGTACACGGTATGCCTGTTGAGCGCTTCAGCTTAGAAGAAGCACAAGTAATGCACTGGTGCTTTGGCCAACATCTAGGGTATCCGGAGCCACAAGATAAAGCAGGAAAACTCTTTCACGTCGTAACTGACACAGGTGCAAATGTTGAAACAACGGATAACATTCGCAGCTTTCAGACTAATGATGAACTGACATTTCATACCGACGGAGCAGATGTTTTCGCGCTTTTATGTTTTCGACCGGCAAAATCTGGCGGTGGATCCCGATTAGTATCATCAACCGCCATTTACAATGAGTTGCTGCAACGAGACCAGAAACTGGCGGCAATCCTCACAGCTCCATTTCACTTTGATGCCAGGGCTCAAAATCCTTGGGAAAAACAAACACAGACCGTTCCTATTTTTAACCTACACGATGGAATGGTTTCAGCACTTTACAAACGACGGTACATCGAACTTGCACAACGGTTCGAAGATGTTCCAAAACTGACAGATAAACAAATCGCGGCAATGGATCTTCTTGATGAAGTAGCCAACGACCCTAACATGCACCTTGCCCTAAACTTAGAGCCGGGAGACCTGGAAATAGCTAATAATGCTACCTGTTTCCATGCTCGCTTTAATTATTCTGATTATGATGACCCACGTTTGAAGCGCTGCATGCTGCGCCTCTGGTTATCCCTGCCGAATGGCCGGCCTCTTCCTAAAATATTCGAAACAACAAGAGAATGGGGCCCTACTTATGCTCGCCGTTTAAAAGCATAAAGTATCTAAAACCCTATTCGTTATTGATTCATTTGTTGGAAGAAATCTCCATTAGTTTTTGTCTCTCGTAACTTTCCTACAAGAAATTCCATCGCGTCCTGGGTACCCATCGGCATCAAGACCCGACGCAGCATCCACATTTTGTTAAGCTCTTGACGATCAACAAGAAGTTCTTCTTTGCGCGTTCCAGACTTACCTATGTCAATTGCTGGCCAAACTCGCTTGTCTGCAAGTTTTCTATCCAGAACAATTTCAGCGTTACCTGTGCCTTTGAACTCTTCAAAAATCACTTCGTCCATCCGGCTCCCGGTATCAATCAGAGCTGTTGCTATAATTGATAGGCTTCCGCCCTCTTCAATGTTACGTGCAGCGCCAAAAAACCTCTTTGGCCTCTGAAGAGCGTTAGCGTCCACGCCTCCAGTAAGTACCTTGCCGGAAGAGGGAACAACTGTGTTGTATGCACGGGCTAATCGAGTAATTGAGTCTAATAGTATGACAACATCGTGTTTGTGCTCAACAAGACGCTTCGCCTTTTCGATTACCATATCGGCAACTTGAACATGTCTCTGAGCAGGCTCATCGAAAGTGGAGGAAATTACCTCACCCCGAACTGATCGTTGCATATCAGTTACTTCTTCAGGTCTTTCATCAATCAGAAGTACTAGCAAATAAACTTCAGGGTTATTAGCAGCAATTGCATGAGCAATTGACTGTAACATCATGGTCTTACCCGTTCTTGGAGGAGCCACTACAAGTGCTCTTTGGCCCTTACCTATTGGTGAAACCAGTTCAACCACTCGCGTAGTAAGGTCCTTAGATTCTGTGTTCTGTACCTCTAAAACTAATCGCTCATCCGGGTATAGAGGCGTTAAATTATCAAAATTTATGCGCTGACGAACTTTTTCGGGTGCATCGAAATTAACTGTAGAAACCTTGACGAGCGCGAAGTATCTCTCCCCGTTCTTCGGTGCTCGAATTTCACCAGTTACCGTATCGCCGGTACGGAGGCTAAATCGACGTATTTGATTTGGAGATACGTAAATATCGTCTGGGCCAGGAAGATAGTTTGCATCTGGTGATCTCAAAAACCCAAAGCCATCTGGCAAGACTTCTACTACACCCTCTCCAGTAATAACGACTTCTTGGTCAGCAAGTTCCTTCAAAATTGCAAACATCATATCCTGTTTGCGAAGCGAACTAGCATTTTCAATTTCAAGCTCTTCAGCTAGCTGCAAAAGTTCTGCCGGGCCTTTTTGTTTTAGCTCAGCTAGATTCATGCTCTGGGGGACATTCTGAAGCACGTCGCCACTCTTCTTTGATTTAAATTAAGGTTGTTTGCCAGCAAAATGAAACGAAGCGTTTTGATGCCAGCACTTAAGAAAGACCAGTCAACCAATAGAGATTTCTTTACCCGATCCCATGGTTGCTTCACGCTATTTGCTCAGGAAACGATGACTTGTCAACCTAAAATGGTTTTACAACAACCATTATTACAATAATTATCATCGATATTGTGGGCACTTCGTTGGCTACTCTGAAGTATCGTTGGCTTTTCCGGTTCGTCCCTTCCGCTAGATCCTTGCGCCATTTGCCCATGGCATGATGGCACCCTGTTAAAACCAAAATCGCCAGAATTTTCAGCCAAATCCAGCCAGAGCTCCAATCAACAATGCCAGGTGTGAGTATCAACAAAATTCCAAATATGTACGAAACTACCATCGCGGGATTCATTATAGCGCGCAGGAGTCGGCGCTCCATAACTTGGAATCTATGATCTTCTATCGAATTTAATTCGACTTCTACGTGATACACAAAGAGCCGAGGAAGATAGAGAAGTCCAGCCATCCAAGACATCACCGCAATAATATGAATTGCTTTGAACCATGGATAACTTCCTATGAGGAATTCACTCATGCGCTATCCCTAATTCTTTTAATAAGAGCTTCTACATTAGCTATTGGTGTCTCGGGTGTAATTCCATGACCTAAGTTGAAAATAAACGGTGAGTTTCTGTTGGAGTTAAGAATGTTATCAATCTCTTTAATAAGGAAATCACCCCCACAAATTAATGTAACTGGATCTAGATTACCTTGTGGTATCGCCCCAGCTTTACGAACATGGTCAAACGCTTCTGTAGGTAAAGATTGACCCAATGACACAGCATCAACTGCTGGCAAAGCCGCAAAATCACTAACAAATGCATCCGCCCCTCGCGGAAATGCTATCACTTTAGCACCTGGATGAGCTGCTTTGACAATTTGTGCTATTCGACCAATAGGTTCCAAACTCCATGCTTTCACACCATAAGCCGGCAATGCGCCAGCCCAACTATCAAATATCTGCACAACTTCGGCCCCAGCTTCGATTTGGTTGATCAGATGTTTGGATATTGCTGACTCCAATAAATTTAGGAGTTTTGACCATGCGCTTGGCTTTTCTAAAGCAAACTTTCTCGCTTTGGCGTAATCGCGACTACCCGCACCCTCAATCATATAAGCTGCAAGCGTCCAAGGAGCTCCTGCAAATCCAATAAGCGCGGTTTCCTTTGGAAGCTTATTTCTGGTTTGTGTCACAGCGGAATAAACTGGTTTGAGAAATTCTGTTACCTGTCCAAGATCCAAATTGTTCACGTCATCCGATGTATTTAAGGCATTTAATTTTGGACCAAAGCCTGGTTCAAACCATACTTTTTGCCCAAGTGCATGAGGTAAAACCAAAATATCAGAAAAAATTATTGCAGCATCAAATCCAAAACGGCTTATCGGCTGCAAAGTTGCTTCAGTCGCCATATCAGGCGTGTAACAAAATGTTAGAAAATCTTTCGCTTGTGTTCGAAGCTTGCGATATTCGGGTAGATAACGACCTGCCTGACGCATTAGCCACACAGGGGGTCTTGGCGCTGCTTTGCCACTAAGAACAGAAGATAAGAGATTTTGAGTTTTCATCATGGTGACAAGGAATATCTTCTTATTCTGTTAAATAACACTACTAAACAAAACTTAATTTAATATTGATTGTTGTAGTTAGAGTGACTGATATCGGGGATAAAAACTCTAAGCAAAAAATTGCTAACAGGATAAAAAAAAACCTCCATTCGTTGATTTACAATAGACAGGGCAATCGACTCGTTAAATTTATTAAAGACCTGAAGGAAGTATCCTGTGGAAGTATCAGGGATAGGTTTTTTTCCCCTCAATTATCAATTTGGATTTCCACTGTGGATATCACGACTGAAGGAAATATCTGTTATGAGGGGAGTATCCACAATGAGAAAAAAGATACATTTCATCCACCTGTTTATCCTCTACTAGTCCACCATTTCTTCCATATATGTGCATCGCTTTGAGGGAGATTTTTTTTACGTTTTAGTCATTAAGATTCGTTTTGACGTTTGTTGTAGGTGGAATATTTTCAAGATATTTTTTATCTTTTTAACTATTGTTACGATGTATAAAAATGTACTCATAAATAAATGAAGTAAAAATAAATAAAATATAAATAATAAATATATATATATGTAGGAAGGTAAATATATTGAAGACACTAAAGCCAATTATATTAGCATCTGCGAGCCAATCACGACGGTCTCTTCTATCTGCATCTGGTGTTGAATTTGATGTGGTTGTCTCGAATGTCGACGAAGACGAGATTAAAAACATAGCCAAGCAAGATGGTTGGACTGTTTCAAAAACGGCTTTGGCTTTAGCTGCTGCAAAAGCTGAAGCTGTTCAAACTATGCATCCCGAGGCAATTATCATTGGTGCTGATCAGATGTTAGAACTTGAAGGTAATTGGTTTGACAAACCTTCTTCTGTGGAAGTTGCAAAAAAACAGCTTGAAGCTCTTCGTGGTAAGACCCATCGACTTCTTTCAGGCCTAGTTTTGCTTGCACCGGAAAAAGAACGCTGGACCCATATTGAGTCAGCAGATCTAACAATGAGAAATTTTTCGGATACTTTTTTAGATAGTTATATCCAAACTCTTGGGGAAGAAGCCTGCAAATCTGTAGGTGGCTATTTTCTTGAAGGTCTAGGGGTACAAATGTTTGATCAAGTGAGGGGAGACTATTTCACTATATTAGGTCTCCCTATGGCACCTCTTCTTAATGCACTTCGATTAGAGGGGGCATTATTATTATGAAAATGTCAGGTAACGCTGTCGTTGCTGGGATCATCGGTTGGCCTATTAGTCACTCACGGTCACCCCTGATCCATGGCCATTGGATTGAAAAGCATAAAATAGACGGGACTTATGTTCCGTTGGCTGTTCATCCAGATGCAGCGGCGGATGCTATTCGATCTCTTCCAAAGCTTGGAATAGCAGGGATAAATGTAACCGTTCCTCACAAGCTAACAGCGTTTGACGTTGTTGATGAACGTGATGCCGCGTCTCAAGCAATTGGTGCGATTAATACAATTGTAGTTTCACCAGAAGGCTCATTACTTGGTTCGAATACAGATGCTCCAGGGTTTTTTGCGCACCTCCGAGCGACTGTACCCGAGTGGGATCCACAGGCTGGGCCGGTGGTGGTTTTAGGGGCAGGTGGATCAGCTCGCGCGGCAATTCATTCATTGCTGGAAGCTGGTGTTAAAGAAATAAGATTAGTAAATCGAACTAAATCCAAGGCGGAGATTATTGCCAGTAATTTTGGAGATAAAATCAAAGTTATAAGTTGGTCAGAACGGGCGTCTTCATTGGCAGAAAGTAATCTACTTGTGAACACAACAAGCCTTGGAATGAAGGGCGCTCATCCTTTAGAAATTCACCTAGACGATTTGCCAAAAGAAGCAGTTGTTTACGATATCGTTTATGTTCCTTTAGAGACAAATTTACTTGCAGCAGCGAAACATCGTGGCAACAAAGTCGTAGATGGCCTGGGAATGCTGCTGCATCAAGCTGTTCCCGGATTTCATGCTTGGTTTGGTACAAAACCTGCTGTTGACTCAGAACTTCGGCAATTGATTTTGGATGATCTTAAATGATCCGTGGGCGTTTTGTTATTGGACTTACCGGATCTATTGGCATGGGTAAGAGCTTCGCGGCTTCGTGCCTACGCAAAGAAGGCGTTCCTGTGTTTGATGCAGACGCGGAAGTTCATTTGTTGATGGCAAAAGGCGGCCGTGCTGTCAGAGCTGTTGAAGCAGCATTTCCAGGTGTTGCTGTTAATGGGTCAATTGACAGGACGAAACTGGGACCTTTGGTTTTTGGAAACCAAGAAGCATTATCAAAGTTAGAAAGAATACTGCATCCGATGGTTGGCGAGGAAGAACGCAGTTTTATAGCTCGTGCCGCTCGCTCCGGCCACAAGGTTGTGGCACGTGATGTCCCACTACTTTTTGAAACTGGTGGCGATAAGCGCTGTGACATTACACTTGTGGTATCCGCACCTGCACATATCCAGCGTGCGCGTGTGTTGGCTCGTCCTGGAATGACAGAAGAAAGGCTCAGTCAGGTCCTTGCTAAGCAATTGCCTGATGCTGAAAAACGCAGGCAAGCAGATATAATTATACCATCAGGGCTTGGAAAAAGGCTAACTCGAGACAGAATTAGACAAGCGCTGCGTGGTATTCGTCAGAAAGGCAAAGACTATGGGCGGTAAATGCGCGAAATAGTACTGGACACGGAGACAACAGGACTTGATCCCCGTTCAGGTGACAGGGTGGTCGAGATTGGTTGCGTGGAACTTAATTTTCATGTGCCTACAGGTCGTGAACTGCACCTTTACATCAATCCAGAGCGGGATATGCCGGAAGAAGCGTTTGCCATTCATGGAATTTCAGAGGATTTCCTGAAGGACAAACCAATCTTTGCTGACATAGTGGACGAATTCCTGGAATTCCTCGGAGACGATGCAGCGCTCGTGATACATAATGCGCCCTTTGATGCCAAGTTCCTAAATTGGGAATTGGAGGCTCTTAAAAAACCTCCAATACCGGCGACAAGACTGATTGATACCCTAGAGATTGCCAGAAAAAAGTATCCTGGTGGCTCAAATAGTTTGGATGCTCTGTGTCGACGTTTTGATGTTGATCTTTCAGTGCGAGAAAAGCACGGGGCTGTAATTGACTGCCGGCTTCTAGCAGCAGTTTATTTAGAATTAATAGGTGGAAAGCAACCGGGATTGCTGTTGTCCGCGGATCAGAAAAATCCGATTAGTGGCACGAATCAAAAAATAGAAACCTCTAGTTCAAATTCCTCTACTAATCGAAAGAAATTGGCGCCACGTCCCCATAGCCCCTCGCTGGAAGAATTAGAGGCGCACGAGGCCTTTTTGATGAAAATTAAAGACCCACTTTGGCTGAAAGGTATAGCTGGATCAGACTAGTCCATTTTTATCTACAGCGCTGCGAAGAGCCGCTTGGGATTCTGGGTCTGCTATAGATATCAGGGCTTCTGCTCTTTCTTCGAGAGTTAGGCCCGCAAGCTCCGCAATTCCATTCTCTGTTACAACTGTATCTGCATCTGCCCTTGGGCCTGTTACCGGCCCTGATAACCTCGATACAATCTTAGTTTTTCTTGCTTTTCCAGCTGTTGAACTAAGCGCAATAATTGCGCGCCCGTTCGGAGAAAGTAATCCGGCTCTATGGAAATCTAACTGGCCACCAATGGCTCCTAGATACCTTCCATTTGCCGCTTCTGCGCCCACTTGGCCAGAAAGATCAACCTCAAGCGCCGAATTTATCGCGAAAAAACAATTAAAATTAGATAGGGTATTAGCGCTGTGGGTATACGTACCAGCTCTCATGATTAAGTCTGGATTTCTATCTACAAAGTCGTATAGCCGGCGGGACCCATATAAAGCTGTCGCCACATGTTTGTTCTGATCAATCTCTTTATATTTGTTCGAAACAGCTCCAGCCTCGACTAGATCAACAATACTGTCAGCAAAACTGCCAGAATGAAGGCCAAGGTCGCGCTTTTTTGCAAGTGCAGCAGCCACGGCGTCAGGCAGTGAACCTACACCATATTGCACAGTAGCCCTGTCAGGTACCAACCTGGCAACATTTGCGGCAACTGCGTGATCAATTGGTCCTGGCGCACGAGAAACCCACTCAGCTGGTGCTTTTACAGCGTTAACTGTACCCCTAAAGCTTGATAGTGGCAGAACGGCATCACCTTGTGTCCATGGCATAAAAGGATTTATTTCCGCGAAAGCTACCTTTGCCTCCCGGATTGCGGCGGGAAGATGGTCGACAGTAACCCCTAGGCTTACGTTTCCTTCAGAGTCCGGCGGTGTGACAGAACAAAGAGTAATTGCTGGCTTAAGCTTGCCTTCGAATAACCGTGAATAATCTGAAAAACGGGCAGGTGCTACGGCTAGGCGACCTTTTTGAAATAGTTGACCATTTGCGCCAAATCCATCCATGGAAAGAAATCGGATGTGTTCATTGGCAAGCCGCGTTTCAGCATCGCCCAGAGGGAAACTGGTCAGCACCCTAATCCCTTCGATGCCCTTTGCAGCATTGAAAAGTGCTGCTGTCAGTTTTGTAGGTTCAGCTCCAAGCTGCGCTACAACAACTAGGTCACCTGGCTCCAGATACTTCCGGAAATCTATCGAGTTAGGCATTAAGCAAAATCAACCGTGCATTGTAAGGCCGCCTGAAACGCTCAATACTTGACCGGTAACATAATCGGCACGGTTGCTTGCAAAATAAAGAATCCCATCTGCAATATCCTGAGGCTGAGCTAACCTTCGAAACGGAATTGCGCGAAGCAATGCTTCTTTTAGGCGCTCATTTTGCCCCTGAAACAAGGGTGTATCAGTTGGCCCTGGCGCCACAACATTCACGCAAACGCCGTGCCGGGCCATTTCGCGGGCGAGTGACTTTGAAAAAGCAATTACACCGCCTTTTGCGCCGGCATAAACAGTCTCTCCCATCGAGCCAACCCTGCCTGCGTCAGACGACACATTAACGATTTTGGCACCCTTTCCACCTTCAATAATTGGTTTCAACAATGCTTGGCAAACCCGCACCTGGCCGAGATAATTGAGTTGAACAATCTTCTCAATAAACTCAGGTGAATTCTCCATGAATGGCTCGGTTTTGTCCCAACCTGCTACGTTTACAATTATGTCCATAGGACCGTGGTCATTTGTTAGCTGATTTGCACAAGAAATTATGGCGTCTGGATCCGTCACATCTAAGGTTCTGAATTCACCACTTTTCAAATCCTTGGCCAACTTAGTGCCTGCGGATTCATCTATGTCTGTCGCGATAACGTAAGCACCAGCTTCGGCTAGCGTTGTAGCAGTTGCTCGGCCAATTCCGGAGGCGGCGCCAGTTACGAACGCTTTTTTATTACTAAGATTAATCATGTTGAGTTTCCTTAGGCCGAGTTTTCTTTTGGATGATTGGGTTGCCAGCGAGTTGGCCAGGGCTGGCCCATGTCAGTTAATACAAGATTGAGCTTTTCGACTTGTACTCGGATAGCTTTATCTTCCGAAAACAAGAGATCGACACCTCCATCAAAAGCTTTCAAGCTCAACATGGAAAGAATTTCTGATCGATTTTGTAGATTTAATGAGCGTGATTGGACGTTGATGACATTTTCAATCTTTAGCAAAGTATGTGTGCGGAAATAAATAGGACTGTTGTCCAGAACTTCTTCGCTTGCTTCCCACATAAACCGGTTAAAGGCGAGCGCGAATTCTTTTTTGCTTTTTAGCCAGGCGATATCTCCAACTGGAATTATCGCATCCTGTAAACAAGTAGCCATAATCGTTAAGTCGGTTTCATCTTTTGCAAATAATCGGAGTGGGCGGATGGGATTAGACATTATGCTTCTTTCTCCCTCCTAATTTCCGCCCCACAAGCTTTTAGTTTGTTTTCTACCTGATCATATCCGCGGTCCAGATGATAAATTCTATTGACGATAGTCTCGCCCTCGGCCGCCAATCCCGCGAGAACAAGACTTACAGAAGCCCGTAAGTCTGTCGCCATCACGGGCGCACCTCTCAGGTTGGAAGTGCCGCGGATCATTGCTGAGGATCCGTGAATATTAATGTTTGCGCCCATGCGTGTAAGTTCAGGCACATGCATAAACCGGTTCTCAAAAATTGTTTCTGTGACCATAGACGCGCCATCAGCAGTGGTCATCAACGCCATAAACTGGGCTTGTAAGTCGGTTGGGAAGCCTGGATATGGTTCAGTCATGACATCTACGCCTACTAATCGGTCTCGCAAACGGCTCACACGTAAACCACGCTCTGTCTCAGTTAAGTTGACACCACATTCTTTCAAAATAGTTGCAGCGGCCTCGATGTGGGATAATTTGGCACCAAGGAGCTCTACATTGCCAGAAGTCATTGCTGCTGCCATTGCAAAGGTACCGGCTTCTATTCGATCTGGTAAAACTGAATGATTTGTATGACTTAGTCCCGGTTTACCTTGGATATAAATCGTATCTGAGCCAGCGCCAGTGATCTCAGCGCCCATACCGATCAAGCATTTGGCAAGATCTGCGATTTCTGGTTCCCGCGCGGCGTTGATTAGAGTGGTTTCACCATTGGCGAGTGCAGCAGCCATCATGGCATTTTCTGTTGCGCCCACAGAAATCGTTGGAAACGTGATGCGGCTGCCGTGAAGACCCTTTGGAGCAAATGCATGGATGTATCCTGCCTCTAGCTCGATTTGAGCTCCCATGCTCTCTAATGCCATTAAGTGCAGGTCTACCGGTCGATTGCCAATAGCGCAGCCTCCGGGAAGTGACACTTTGGCCTCTCCTGCGCGGGCAACGAGTGGCCCCAAAACCAAAACCGAAGCTCTCATTTTTCGAACAATGTCATACGGCGCTTCAATATTGGTGATTTCTTGAGCGTGAATTCTAACGGTTTGACCTTGGTTATTTTCATCTCGCTTTATGGTTAACTCAGCACCTAATTCATTTAGGAGATCTGCCATTGAAGCGATGTCGGCTAGGTTAGGCACATTTGCGAGAGTCAGCCCATCATCTGATAGCAATCCAGCTGCCATTAGGGGCAAAGCAGCATTTTTAGCTCCACTGATTGGGATTTCGCCCACAAGAGGGTGTCCACCACTGATGCGTAGGCGATCCATTGATATTCAGAAACCTTGGTTAGTTACCTTGAGAACACTATCAGAGACTAAACTGATGCGAGCATCTCGTCACCAATCTATTTATCCACTCTTTATTGCTGATAATTTGGCAACAATGTGAAAACCGTGCCCCATTTAGCTTGGATTTCCCACGGGAAGCCAAAGAACATCCTCAATGTGCTGTGCTCCAGTTGCTAGCATAACAGCCCTGTCAAAACCCATTGCAACCCCGGAACCTGATGGAAGGCCGTGAGCAACTGCATTGAGAAAATCTTCATCAATTTTGCGTGATCCACCGGTCGCGGTTATGGCGTTGAGGTCTGCATTAAACCTCCGCTTATATTCTTCGGGATCGGTAAGTTCACCAAAACCATTCGCAAGCTCTACACCGTCAGCAAAAACTTCAAAGCGTTCCGCGGCTAGAGGAAATAATGGATCTATCTGCGCAAGGGCTGCCATTCGAGCCGGGTAGTGGTGCAAAACTAAAGGTTTATTTGTTCCAAGGTGTGGCTCTATTCGGTTTAAGAGACAACGAAAAAAAATGTCGTCCCAGTTATCTTTTTCGTCAGTTTTTATCCCTGCCGTGTTAGCGGCACTGCGCAAAGCTTCCTCGTCGTTCTGAAGGGGCAGTGGATCGAAACCGAGTTTTTGCTGAAAGGCGCCTGAGACAGTTAACCAATCCGCTGCCGCCTGGGGATCAAATTTGCCAGATTGAAGTAACGGGAAAGCAGCTTTGGCTGCGACTTTAAGGAGGCGGAGAGTATCAATAGCCCCTTGTTTCCAACTACTGCCGGGACGATACCATTCCAACATCGTGAATTCGGGATGGTGGGTCGCCGAGCGTTCGCCGTTTCGATAAACCCGTGCGATTTGGAAAATGGGACCGGCACCGGCAGCTAGCAGTTTTTTCATCGCAAATTCTGGGCTTGTATGAAGCCCCATCACTTGAGAGCTGCCATCAGGCTCAACAAGAGTGGTTTCGAAGGGATTTAAGTTCGGTTCCATACCAGGCGATATTTGAAGAGCAGGCGTCTCTACCTCAGAAAAACCTTGCTCATCAAACCACTGTCGCATGGCCTTCAAAATGCGATTACGGGCCATAAGATAGGGGCGACGCCGCTCGAATTTATCGGGTCGCCAGGCGGGTGCGCTTCCTGTCATCGCTAGATCCCCTTATAGAAAGCGGTATGAACGCTAAACCTGCTCTTATTTCTGCTCAAGCACTGGTTGGTGCTGGGCTTATAGATGCCGAAGCCGCTAAGCAAGCTGAGTCAGTCGGCCGCCACTACGCAATTCGGGTCACACCAGCAATGGCAGCACTGATTGATTCTTATGGTGAACCAATCAAGAAGCAATTTCTGCCGGACATTAGTGAACTCACACAAATGCCGGAAGAGTTGTCTGATCCCATTGGCGATGATGCACACAGTCCAACCCCAGGGCTTGTACATCGATACCCTGACCGTGTTTTACTTAAACCAATAAGTGTTTGCCCCGTATACTGTCGATATTGCTTTAGAAGAGAGACAGTCGGTTCTGCTCCAGCTATGAAACCGACAGAGATCTCTGATGCTGTGGCTTACATCGCCAACCACCCAGAGATCTGGGAGGTTGTTTTGACTGGTGGCGATCCACTCATGCTGAAGCCGCCGAGCCTTGCAAGGATCATCAAGCAGCTGGAGGTGATTTCCCATGTTAAGATCCTGCGCATCCATACGCGCGTTCCAATTGCAGACCCTGACAGAGTTTCACCTGAATTGGTGGCGGCAGTTAAGGGGACAGGAAGGCTCTCGTCTTATGTCGCTATTCATTGCAACCATGCCAGTGAACTTACTGAAGCAGCAGTAAAAGCTGCTGCACTTTTTGCTGATGCAGGTATTCCTTTGTTAGGACAGTCTGTGCTGTTGGCGGGCGTAAATGCTGAGATTGGTCCTCTAGAAGATTTGATGCGAGCGTTGGTTGCCTCTCGTATTCGGCCTTATTATCTGCATCATTTGGATTTAGCGCCTGGGACAGCTCGGTTTCGTGTTGATATTTCGGTTGGGCAGGAACTGATGAAAGCGCTTCGCGGAAGAGTGTCGGGTCTTTGTCAGCCAACGTACGTTTTGGATGTGCCAGGGGGATATGGAAAATCACCTCTCACGCCCAGCTATGTGCAGGCGTCTGAAAAAGGAAATTGGGTCATTAGTGACCCCTTTGGGCAAGAACACCGATACCCACCGCCGGTTGCGGGTTTAGTCGACGACTGATAGAAGCACCTCGATTTAGTTTCGAAACGGATATAACGGGGCCATTATGAAGGTCATCGCAAACACACTGCGTGCTGGCCACGCAATTGAGCATGATAGTCGCCATTACATGGTGATAAAACACGAGCTGATTTTACCCGGCAAGGGGAATGCTTTTATTGCGCTTGATATGCGCGATGTGATGACGGGAACCAAAACTAATGTTCGTTTTCGAACAGGCGATACAGTAGAGCGATTGCATACTGATGAGCGTGAAGTTCAATTCCTCTATCGCGAGGGGGAATTGTTTACTTTCATGGACAATGAAACATACGATCAGTTCACCATGGATGGTGAGACCGTCGGTGAAAAAGCAGATTTTTTGCAGGATGGCATGGCTATTCGAATCAACACAGTGGATGGAACTCCAATTGGGGTTACCCTCCCAACAACAGTTGTCCTAGAGGTAGTTGAAGCTGATCCAGTGGTGAAAGGCCAAACGGCAAGCGCTTCTTACAAGCCAGCTATGCTAGAAAACGGTATGCGTATCTCAGTGCCTCCTCATATTGTTACTGGCACACGCATTGTTGTTCATACAGAAAACCGTGAATATGTAGAGCGGGCAAAAGACTAGTCTCGCCCATAGAGAGATAAAAATGCGCCGCACACCCGTAATGACCATGATGATTCGTGCGGCTGAGAAGGCTGGACGTGCGGTTGTTCGTGACTTTGGAGAGGTTGAACATCTCCAGGCATCGAATAAAGGCCCCCGCGATTTTGTCGAAAAGGCAGACGAAAAAGCTTCTCGTATTTTACAAGAAGAGCTTGAAAAAGCCCGCCCTCGCTTTGGCCTCCTAATGGATGGTTTGGATGAGATAATCGGAGCAGATACCTCTCACCGCTTTATTGCTGACCCCATAGATGGCGCTACCAATTTCATGCATGGTTTGCCTCAATTCGCAGTTTCTGTGGCTTTGGAAGAAAGTCGTGAGGTCATAGCTGGGGTCGTTTATAACCCGGTTACAGATGAACTTTTTTGGGCTGAGCGTAATGAGGGCGCTTACCTTCATGACCGCCGCATCCGCGTTTCGAGGAGAACGCACCTTTCTGAAGCATTAGTTGCGGGAGCACCCTTTCTTCATGATTCTCATAACCCAGATCAATGGTCTGGGATTTTCAATCGGCTAGCCCAAAGTTGTACAATACGAATCGTGGGCGCAGCTTCTATTAGTTTGGTGCAGGTAGCAGCGGGAAAACTTGATGGTTACGTAGATGCTGGCCTCAAGCCCTGGGAATTCGCTGCGGGTTCAATCATTCTGCAAGAAGCAGGTGGCATTATTACTGATTTGAACGGTGGGGCTGGATGGCTAAAATCTGGCGAATTGGTTGCAGCCTCGGGAGAACTTCACGGGCAGATTTTATCGACGTCGATTAGACAAGCCTAACCATCCTCAGTTGAGGTTAGCCTAGAGCTTCGCTAAGATCCTTCAGCGTAGAACCTGCTTTCAGCAATTGAACTGGAAATGATGAGTTCAAAACATCATTGCACGGGCCCATTGAATACCCGCTTTAGGCAGCTTTGCGGGATGATTTTATTGTTATCTCTGCTTCCATGTGGCTACCTCCAGTCATCAGCGCTTGCGAGTGAGCGTCAGTTAGCCCCAGCCCTCAACTTGAAAGAAGCAAAATCTCTCTCGCATAACAACGAGAGGCTCCACAATGATTTGCCCCCTTTCCCACCGCGCCGCCCAGACTTTTCGAACAAACACAATTCGTCTTTGAGCCAAAAGACGGTTGTTATAGTTCCGTTGCCCCCTGTAAGGCAGGCGCCATTTTCTTCTAAGACACGCTCAAAAGACGAGGCGCCAAGCACAGAGTTCCCTGTTGCTGATCTATCGACGCTAGATTCTACCGATAAAAATACCCCCATTAGCAAAGAGGATGTCTCTACAAATCCCTTACAAAAATTAGCTGCCGTACCGGAAAGATTTGAAGCAGAAATACTTTTTGCCAAAGGTATTAATTTACTCCACGGAGGTGATGAGCAACTTCTTGTTCAGGTCGTTAAGCGCAGCACAGGAGCGTCCAATTTTACTATCCATTTATTTGGCGGATCCAGCATCAGTGAAAAAGCTTCTGCCCGTCAGGAAGCTCTCTCAAGGGCGATCGCAGTTTATCAATATTTAGTTAGTAGTGGGGTCCCGAGTTCATCAATTGCAGTCAAACCTGTTTCAAATGATGATAGTCGGGATACGGTAGTTATTTATTTGGAGGCATCCAAAACATGAGCTCCAACCTGACACGTCCAGGAAGATTCCTTCTACGAATGGCGCTTTTCATGGCTGCGGCAATTGCGGCAGGGGCGGTTACTTGGCGGCCTGCTTTTGCAGCTTTTATGGCAAACCCAGCATTAAATGGGGTGATCGTTGGCGTATTTGTTGTCGGTGCCATCGTGTGCGTGAGACAGGCTTATAGTCTGAAAAATGAGGTGGAGTGGATTGAGCGGTTTCAAAGGCGTGGCACTCGGGAGCCACAAGGTCCTGGACCTCGTCTTTTAGCGCCAATTGCCGGCGCCCTAACGCAAGTTGAGGACAAGGTTAGCCTTCATGCAACATCTGCTCGTGCGCTGCTTGATGGTTTGGGAAGCAGGCTAGATGAAGCACGTGAATTAGCACGTTATTTGGTTGGGCTTTTAATTTTCCTGGGCCTTTTGGGCACTTTTTGGGGGCTTTTAGAAACAGTCAGGTCTGTTTCACAAGTAGTCGATGGATTAGACGTAGGAGGAGATGCCGCAACAACCTTTGAAAGTTTGCGAGGGGGGCTTCGCGCGCCTTTGGACGGCATGGGCACAGCCTTTAGCTCCTCTCTCTTTGGTCTTGCGGGGGCTCTTGCTCTGGGATTTTTGGACCTTCAGGCAGGTCAGGCCCAGAACCGGTTTTATAACGAGGTCGAGGATTGGCTTTCTTCGATTGCTACTTTTCAAAGTTTGCCAGCGTTATCGAGTCAGGCGGCCATCGGGCCGTCGCAGCCCTCTGCATATGTTGAGGCCTTGTTGGGGCAGACAGCAGAGATGCTGGACGACTTGCGTCGGCTTGTAGGTCGGTCGGAAGAAAAGCGCCGTGAGACAGACTTGGTGCTCACAGCCATGGGTGACCGGCTTCATAGTTTGGCTGATGGCCTTGAAACCCTGGGTCGTATTTCGGAACAGCAACAGCGTGCACTTGGTTTGTTGGCAGAGCGAGAAGATTCATCAGCTTTAGCGTTACAGACAATGACGGAACGTCTTGCGAATCCTGTAATCGACGCTGAAACTCGTCGTCAGCTGGCTCAAATTGAGAGATTATTAGCCCGGCTAGGTGGAGCGGTCACAGCAGGCCAGTCAGAATTGACACAGGAATTGCGCAATGAACTGCGCCTTCTGGGCCGCACGTTAATCGGTCATACGGACGGCAGGACCGATTGATGCGCTCCCGCCGCGGACGCGTTGTGCGCCAGGACCTTTGGCCAGGGTTTGTTGATGCTTTAGCCAGTTTGCTGATGGTGGTGATTTTTCTTCTGTCAGTCTTTGCGATAGCCCAGCATTTTCTTTCTGAGCGTCTTTCGGGCCGAGAACAAGCGCTAGCAGCGGCAGAGGGTGAAATTGCTGTCCTTATAGAAGAAAGCGCAAATCTCTCAGATGCTCTTGCAGCTGCAACCGCGCGAAGAAACGACCTACAGAGCCAGTTAACAACGCTTGAAAAGGAGTCTGAAAATATATCCCAGGCGTTAATCGCAGCACGGGCCGATCTCTCTCGCGAGGGTGCAGAAAAGGTTGCGGTAGAGCAGCAGTTGAAGCTTCTTTTGGACAAAGTACAAACACTTGAGAAATCTTTGTTAGACGCTCAAGAGATAAATAACCAGGCGATAGCAAAAGCTGAATTACAAGCTTCGGAAATTGCGAGGCTCACTGCAACACTGGAAGCGTTGCAGTCCGAAGCTAATGAAGCAAAAGCCGCCTATCGTATTACGACAGAACGGGCTGAGCTGACGCTGTCGAGGGCTATTGAGCGAGCCGCTCGAGCTGAGGCTGCTCGCGATGCCCTCGCCAAGAGGGCCAGCGAACTCGAGGAGGCACTTCGTACAGCAGCGGCAGCTCTAGAGGCCGCTACGTCCGCTAAAGGTGATGCAGAAGCTAATGCAGCGGCACTCGTAGATCGTTTAAAGGAGCAGGAAACAGCCAGTAGTGCCGCGGTGCTTGAATATCGCAATCGAATTGTAAGCCTGGAAGCTAAAATAGCTGATATGTCATCCCGTGTAGAAGCGTTGCAAAACGCAGCTGCGGCTGCAGAGTTGGGACTTGCCGGCGCCAGGCGAGACGCCCAAGGTTTAGAAGCAGCGAAGAGGAATGCGGAGGCTGAACAAAGGGCTCTGGCAAGTCTTAATGCCGAGCTTCAATTTAAAATAGATGCGCTCAATGCTGCTCTTACTGAAGCATTGGATCAAGCCAAGACCCAAGGGTCCACAATATTGCAGCTCGAGGGCAAACTTAATGCTGCGCTTGCAGCAAAAGTTAGTGAGTTACGGCGCTTTCGTTCTGAATTTTTTGGAAAAGTCAGTGAGGTTGTTAAAGACAGATCAGATATAAGGGTCGAAGGCGACCGTTTCGTTCTTCAGTCAGAAGTGTTGTTTGAAACGGCCCAAGCCGACCTAGGCCCCGAAGGCGTTAAGCGAATAGAAACCCTGGCATCTGCCCTGAAGGAAATTATTTCAACAATTCCTCCAGAGGTCGAATGGGTTCTTCGCATTGATGGGCAT
Source organism: Rhodospirillales bacterium (assembly GCA_008081395.1). Lineage (GTDB taxonomy): Bacteria > Pseudomonadota > Alphaproteobacteria > Bin95 > Bin95 > VMCJ01. The sequence continues at coordinate 69,283 of VMCJ01000071.1, forward strand.
ACTGACATTCGCCCAATTTCAACAGAGCAGTTTGCGTCTAATCGAGATCTTTCATTAGAGCGCGCGCAATCTGTGTCAAAAGTCTTGGCTGCTGCAGGCATCCCACAGGAACGGCTTTTGCCGGCTGGTTTTGGTGAATACCGGCCGATCGATAAAGGGAAAACCCTAGAAGCCTATAGGCGGAATAGGCGTATTGAGATAAGACTCGACCAACCTTAGGAGTAGCATCTATGAAAACAGGCCTTACTGGAAAGCGCGCTATCGTTACCGGAGGTAGCCGGGGTATAGGCTACGCCATTGCTGATGCTCTAGCCGCTGAAGGTATGGCGGTTTCAATCTGCGCCCGTGGTCAACAAGGATTGGACGCTGCCTCCAAAAATTTAAGCCGGCATGGTGGAAATGTTCATAGCCTTGCAGCGGACGTGGCCTCGAAGGAGGGCATTGAAGGCTATATGGATGCAGCTATCACCGCCCTGGGTGGTGTTGACGTTTTAGTTAACAACACATCTGCGTTCGGTGGGTCAGAGGATGAGGCGGGTTGGGACTCAAGCCTAAATGTTGATGTGATGGCACTCGTCAGAGCTTCTTGGAAAGCAAGGGCCTCAATGGCAGAAACTGGTGGGGGCTCAATTATAAATATTAGCTCTATAACTGGCCTAGCTACAGCTGGACGCACCCCCCCATATGGCGCGGCTAAAGCTGCTGTTATCCAATATACCAAAACTCAGGCATATCATTACGCGTCAGATAATATCCGAGTTAACTGCATCGCCCCAGGATCGATCTATTTCGAAGGTGGCGTATGGGGTAAGGCTGAAGTCGAACGACCAGAGCTTTTCGAAAAAATCAGATCATCGATCCCTTTTGGCCGCCTTGGTGCGCCGGAAGAAGTAGCTAATTTGGCAGTGTTTCTTGCTTCAGATGCCGCTAGCTGGGTAACTGGCCAGACCATCGCCGCTGATGGTGGACAGACGCTTAACCCAATTTAGTTATTAAGCTGAAGCGCTTGGCCGACCCTGCATGCGTTCAAACCAAGAAGCAACATTGGCGTTCTGTGCATTGATAGGCTGGCCTACATTAGTACCAAAGTCCATGAAGCAGAACAAAAGAATATCTGCCAGACATAGGTTGTCACCAGAAATAAATTTCTGACCGGCCATTAGGTTATCCAGCCAGGTGATTTTGTCCTGCGCTATAGCCTTTAAACCTGGAGAGGCCTCCGGTAGGCAACGCATACGGCCTTCGAACATTTTTAGGCCTTCGCCAAAACGAAAGCCATTAGCTAATGGCTCACAGATATTTAAATCGACACGCCTCGTCCACATCCTTGTTACGGCTCTCTCTTCCGCCGTTTTTCCAATAAGGACTGGAGTTGGGTGTAGTTCCTCGATGTATTCACAAATTGCTGTGATCTCAGAAATGTAGGATCCATCGTCAAGCTCTAAGCACGGCGCCTGGCCTGCTGGGTTCTTACTCAAAAATTCTGCCTGTCTGTTTACGGCTTTTCGGATATCAATTTCTTCCAATGGAAGCTCAACGCCCTTTTCAGCCAAAAACATCCGAACAACGCGAGGGTTAGGTCCTACAGAATTATAAAGCTTCATAAAAACCTCCGTTTGTTGATGGAATTTTGGCTTCTGGGAATATACACAGTAATTTAGACCTTGCGGGATCAATAATTTCAAGGGGGGGTCAGATTTGGAACCTCACAATATAGTTGCCATATGTGTGATCTTAGCTATGGCTTTTTTAATCGACTCTACAGTCAAACTTTGGCGCTATCGTAAGCGCAACGGACTACTGAAGGCGTCTCTTGGTTCCCGTGATATCAAGATTTTAATGAGGCCCAATGATTATGAGGTGGAAGAGGCAAGGCTCACCTACAAAAATTGGGTTTCAGCCGGCGCTATGCTTACTCTTATGTTAATATTTTGGTTTATTAATCCGGATCAGGCCTGATTTATTGAGCGAACAACCTGGCTGCGGGTCGCTTTATCAAACCAATTAGCAAAGCGCCGGATAAAAAGCCGCCCACGTGGGCTATATACGCTACGTTCTCCGCCCCCATTAAACCTCCACTGGCTAAGGTCTGGAACATGAACCAGCTGCCAATAACAGCCCATGCCTTAAGGCGTATGGGAATAAAAAAAGGCAGTAGCACAGTTATTTTAGATTTAGGCGTAAGGAGAATGTACGCCCCTAAAACCCCTGATACAGCCCCCGATGCACCTATCAAAGGGGCTTCTGATGCTACCTCAGCGTAGCCCTGAGCCAACGCTGCAACAGCTCCGGTAATGACAAAAAATATTGCAAACCGCCAATGTCCGCAGGCATCTTCCACGTTGTCGCCAAAGATGTAGAGAAACAACATGTTTCCAATCAGATGCCAAGCGTCGCCATGCAGAAAGACCGAAGTCACAACAGAGAAGTCGGCTGGCATCACTGCAAGGCTCTCGGCGAGTTCACGATACCCAAAAACGACAGCTGGAATGAAACCATAGCTAAACAAAACTTTTGCCTCATCTTCAGGCGAAAGGCCCGTTTGCCAGATATAGATAATCGTGCAAAACAGAATTATTCCCCAAGTCACATAGGGTGTAGATACCCACCGGCGAGGATTGTCGTCATGAAGGGGGAGGAAAGGCAAATCAGTTTCTAGAGTCGTGGCGCGGGTGATGTATCTGAAATTTCGCACCAAATCGGTGTGTGATCTGACGCTTTAGGTTGTCCGCGAGGGCGCCGATCAATGTCTACATCGCTCAAGCGGTCGAGTGCTGTTGCAGACAGAAGGATATGGTCAATCCGAATGCCATGGTCTTTCTGCCATGCCCCCCCCTGATAATCCCAGAATGTGAATGCTGAAGGAGCTCTTGGCCTTACAGAGCGATACGCGTCGTAGAAACCAAGCCAACACAATGCTCTGAATTTTGCGCGGGTTTCTGCTTGGAAAAGCGCATCATTCCGCCAAGCTGATGGATTGTAGCAATCTTCTGGTTCTGGAATGACATTAAAATCACCCATAAGTGCGGTGGGCATGCCGTTCTCCAGAAGGATTTTTGCCCGAGCTTGTAAACGGTCCATCCAGCTCATTTTATAGTTGAATTTTTCTGTGCCTATTGGATTCCCATTTGGCAAATATATCGATGCCACCCGAACACCTTCAACGGTCGCTTCCACATACCGCGCTTGTTCATCGGATGGGTCACCGTCTAGACCAATAACCGGATCTTTGAATGGGTGACGAGATAATAGGGCAACACCGTTGTAACTTTTCTGTCCAGCCACAAGGGTGTGGTAACCGCGAGACTTGAACTCCAGTTCAGGGAATGAATCACCAACGCATTTAATTTCCTGCAGGGCGAGCACATCTGGAGCGGCTTCATCTATCCAAGCCAATACTGCGTCCAGCCTAGCTTTAATTGAATTTACATTCCAAGTTGCGAGACGCATTTTGAGCGTTATCTAAATCGAAAAAGAAGACCCGCAACCACAAGATGAGGCTGCGTTGGGGTTTTCGATCACGAACATTGCTCCGGAGAGATCTTCCTTCCAATCCACAACGGCCCCTCCCAACAAGTCCAGGGAAATCTCGTCCACCACAATTGGGACGCCGTTGCGTTCAAAGACCTTATCATCGGTATTCAAAACATCATCAAAACTAAAACTGTACTGAAAGCCTGAACACCCTCCACCTAGAACAGATACCCGAAACTTCGCATTGGGGTTCTTTTCATCAGCAAGAAGGAGCTTGAGACGCGCAGCCCCTCGCTCCGTGATGTTAACTCCGTCCTGAAGAGCGCCGTCCGGCATGATTAAGACCCCCACTAAAAGGATGACTTAGGTTGATTTACTTCACGATAAGTTCAACAAGATAACATAAAATAGATGTTTGTTATGGCCTTTCAATACAAACTAAGGATTTAGCGTGTTAGAGCAGTATTTATTTGATGCATCTCCTAATCCCCCCGCACCCTATGCTGCCAGTGCAAAATCTTCCCGCGGCAGGCTAATTTCAGAACCGGACCCAGATAACCGTTCCAATTTTCAGCGTGACCGTGATCGCATAATTCACTCAAACGCCTTTCGCCGCATGAAACACAAGACACAGGTCTTTGTATTCCATGAAGGAGATTATTTTCGCACGCGGCTTACTCATTCCCTGGAGGTAGCGCAGATAGCACGAACTGTAGCTAGAAACTTAGGGATTAATGAAGATCTTGCAGAGGCCGTGGCCTTAGCCCACGACCTCGGCCACACACCCTTTGGGCATGCTGGAGAGGAGGCGTTGTCATCAAAGCTAAGCCATGTGGGGGGCTTTGATCACAATGTGCAGACGCTTAGGGTACTTACGCGTTTGGAGCAACGTTATGCTGGTTTTGATGGACTTAACCTCTCATGGGAAACCCTTGAGGGGGTTGTTAAGCACAATGGACCTCTTCTGGAACCGGCTTTAGCGGTTCGAAATTATGACAAGTCTCATTCTTTGGAATTGACCACTCACGCAAGTCTTGAGGCTCAGGTAGCTGCTATTGCTGACGATATTGCCTACAACACGCATGATATCGACGACGGGTTGCGTGCCCAGCTTTTCCCTCTAGGAGCTGTTGCTGATGCATCAGCTCTTGTTGCGAACCATTTGCGCGCAATTGATAAAAAATGGCCGGAACTTGATCGCCAGCGTCGAATTTATGAGTTAGTTAGAGCGCTTATAGGTGATTTGGTGCGGGATTTGACTACGGAAACAGCCAACCGTTTGCGCGAGCTGAAACCCAAAACAGCCACCGACATTCGATCTGCTGGTAAACCAATGGCCTCTTTTTCAAAGGAAATGACGCTGGAACTTAACGCATTGCGGGCTTTTCTAAGAACGAATATGTACCGTCATACGCAGGTAAACCGGATGACAAGCAAAGCAAAACGGATTGTTTCAGATCTTTTTGAAGTATTTATTGCTGAGCCCCAAAGTTTGCCAGCCGAGTGGCGGAAGTTGGCAGAAGAATCAAAGGAAATGAAGATATATCGTATTGTCGGAGACTATATCGCTGGTATGACAGATCGCTACGCTATGCTGGAGCATCAACGTTTGTTTGAAATTAATAGTCTAAGCCTATGAACTACTTTGAGCATTTCAATAACTTAGCTCTTCAAGAGCTCGAATTTTTAGCCAAAAATGGCGACATTCCAAGTGACCTCAATCTAAGTCGTGCTACTGCCGGTTCTCCGCGCGACCCCAACCACGGCGATGTTGCTTTGAATGCTGCCATGGTTTTGGCTAAAGACGCCCGAATGAAGCCCAGAGATCTAGCAGAGCTGATTGCTTCTCGCCTTCGTTCCCATGATGACATTGAGTTAGTTGAGGTGGCTGGGCCTGGGTTTATAAATATTCAAGCAAGCCCTGGCTTCTGGTCTGCAAGACTTTTGGAAATCCTATCTTTGGGTCGTGAATATGGTGCTTCGAATATGGGAGCGGGCCGCCGAGTAAACATTGAATATGTTTCTGCTAATCCCACTGGTCCTTTGCATGTTGGGCATGGGCGGGGTGCGGTCTTTGGGGATGCTCTAGCCGCTGTTCTCCGGAAGGCTGGTTTCGATGTTGTCAAAGAATATTACATCAATGATGCGGGTGCGCAGGTCGACATCTTGGCGCAAACCGCATTGCTTCGCGCTCGTGAGGCTTTAGGGGAAGAAATCGGTCCTATTCCTGATGGTCTTTATCCTGGTGATTATATGATTCCGGTGGGCGAAGCTCTTGTTTCTGATCATGGGGATGCTTTGTTTCGTATGTCAGATCAGGAGCAAAATGAAGTTGCTCGCGGCAAAGCAATTTCCATGATGATGGATTCAATCCGTGATGACCTTGCTGCCGCGGGAATTAATCAGGATATTTTTTCTTCAGAGCGGTCGATAGTAGAAGCCGGATCCGTAGATGCCGCTCTAGCAACCCTTGAAAGTAAAGGCCTTGTTTACGAGGGCATTTTAGAGCCGCCAAAGGGAAAAATACCTGAAGATTGGGAGGAGCGACCTCAGACTTTATTTCGCGCAACAAATTTTGGGGATGATGTTGATCGACCATTGAAAAAATCTGATGGCTCTTGGACATATTTCGCTACAGACATCGCTTACCATTTTGATAAAATAAGCCACCGTGGCGAAGAATTAATTGATGTTTGGGGGGCAGATCACGGCGGTTACGTCAAACGAGTTTCCGCGGCCGTTCAAGCATTGACTGGTAAAAAAGATGCCTTGGATGTGAAACTTTGTCAGTTAGTGAGGGTGCTTCGCGACGGTGAACTGGTTCGGATGTCCAAGCGCTCCGGTGATTTTATAACGCTACGTGAAGTTGTTGATGAAGTTGGGCGGGATGTACTTCGCTTCATAATGTTGACTCGTAAGAACGATGCGCCGCTTGACTTTGATTTGGCTCGGGTTGTTAACCAGTCTAAGGATAATCCTGTCTTTTATGTCCAATACGCGCATGCTCGCTGTTGCAGTGTTTTGCGCCACGCGAAAGATGCAGGTTTTTCAGAAAGGCCTGAAGATCTCATTCACGCCGATCTTACTCAGCTTGCCGATGAAGATGAGATTGGACTCATTAAGCTATTAGCAAGTTGGCCGCGTATAATTGAACAAGCTGCGGAGGCTCATGAACCACATCGCGTTGCATTTTATCTTCAGGAAGCCGCAGCTGCATTTCATCAGCTTTGGAATAAGGGTCGCGATGACACTACCTTGAGGTTCATACAAACTTCGGATCAAGAGGCAACAAAAGCACGTCTTGCACTAGTCCAAGGTGTGATAGCTGTTATAGCCTCGGGTCTTAATGTCCTTGGTGTTCAGCCAGCAGAGGAAATGTAACGCATGAGTAAAGCGTTCGATCCAGAAGTAAGGCCCGACCGCGCCCGCGCTGTTAAGTTCTCTCGGATCGCATTAGCTGCGGTTTTATTTGGGTTGGCGATTACTGCGGCCATATGGCTTGCCGTGGGTGGAACCGGGAACTATGGCCCTCCACCTCTTGTGATGGCTGAGAGGTCTCCAGAAAGATTGCCGCCTGACCCAAACAAGATTAACGGAGCCGATATTCCCCACACCGGCCAAACTATTTATGAAATCGTCGGTGGAGGCGGACCCCAATCAGAAAAGCAAGGAACAGCTCCAGCTGAAGAAAAGTTGATACCGTTTCCAGTTAGTCAGCGCATTCAACCAGATGACATACCGCAACCCACAGGGCCTATTCAATTACTCCCTCCAGCGCTAGAGGTGGAGCGAATTGATCCCCCTACAACCAAGAAACTTCAGGCTAAACTCAGCGACTCCTCGGCTACAGATTCGGATGAGATTCTGCAGACTGCGCCCACTCTTCCATTACCTCCCCGCCGCACCAAGCCCCCCGGCGGCGCGGGTGATTTGAAGATAGTTCGAGACAGTCTCAGTAATTCAAAGACCGCAGATCAATCTGAAACTATCAAGACTGCAAACTTAGCTCCGAGTAATAAATTTCTAATTCAGATTGGAGCAGTCAGAAGCACAACAATTGCACAAAAGGAATGGCGCCGCTTACGCGAAGCCAATTTAGATATCCTTGGTGGTATGCAGTTATTCATCCAAGAGGTAGACGTCGGAGGACGCGGCACTTTTCATCGCATGCAGGCTGGCCCTTTGCCAGATAAAACTTTGGCAGAAATAGCCTGTGGTCAATTGAAGAGCCGGGGAGCTGGCTGTTTCGTTGTCGCAAAGTAGCAGACCATCAGCGGCCATATTAGGTTGTGCAGGCACTCGCCTTACGGCTGAGGAGCGAAGTTTTTTTGCTGAGGCTAATCCGTATGGATTGATTTTATTCTCCAGAAATCTTGGTGCTCCAGATAGCATACGCCGCTTAACAAGTGATTTTCGTGAAGTTGTTGGTCGTGAGGACGCACCTGTTCTCATTGACCAAGAGGGCGGGCGGGTAGCACGTTTGGGACCACCGAATTGGCCCAGGTTACCAGCAGCAGGACAGATAGGCGCTTTATGGAAGCGGGATAGGGAAAAAGGGTTGCTTGCGGCACGACTTCAAGGGCTTGCAATTGCGGCAACTATAGCACCTTTGGGTATTGATGTGGCGTGTGCGCCTATGTGTGATGTTGCGGCACCTGGCTCAGATACTTCGGTAATAGGAGATCGGTCATATGGAGAAATACCATCTCAGGTTGCTAGTTTGGCTGCGGCTACTGAGCAGGCCCTCAGGTCGGCTGGTATAGCAACAACAGCAAAACACGCACCAGGTCATGGTAGAGCCACTAGTGACAGTCATTTTCAATTGCCTGTGGTTGAAGCGCCTTTAGCCGATCTGCTTTCAGATTTAGCCCCATTTATAGCTGTAAAAGAAGCACCATTTTTCATGACGGCTCACATAGTTTATCGACACTTAGACCCTGATTTGCCGGCCACTTGCTCACGAAAATGTTTAGATTGGCTAAGGTCAGAGACTGGTTTTACAGGTGTTATTTTGTCGGATGACCTCGCAATGAAGGCATTAACGGGACCGATTCGAGAGAGGGCTGCCGCAGCCATTTCTGCTGGGTGCGATGCATTGCTTTATTGTCCTGGCGACTTGCGGGGAAATGTTGCTGCCATAGAAGGCGCAGGGCCCGCTGGAGATAGATTGGAAAAAACTTGGCAAAACTGGTCTAGTTCGCGCCGAATGACTTTCGATGATGATGCATTTCTACTCGCCGCAGAACTATGGGCAGTACTTGACGAGATTGGTCTTCAATGAGTGACATTGGTCAAATTGCATATTTGATCTCGATATGGGCCCTACCTGTAGTTTTAGCAATTACGATTCATGAGGCGGGGCACGCTTATGCTGCGTATTGGCTTGGTGACGACTTTGCCCACAGAAATGGCCGCACTTCCCTGAACCCCTTGGTTCACATAGATCTTTTCGGTACCTTGTTACTTCCAGCACTTCTGCTGATTACGAGTGCTGGATTTATTATTGGCTACGCGAAGCCAGTGCCTGTATTTTTTAAAAGGCTAAAGCCTGAACGTATTGGCACAGCCCTAGTGGCGTTGGCGGGACCATTAGCGAATATAGTTCTCGCACTTTTAGGAGCGGTTTTACTCTACATCGTTCCGTTATTGCCCAACCTCGTCGGTTCTTGGCTCGAACCAAACCTAAAAAATTTAATTATTGTTAATGCGCTGCTGGCGGCGTTCAACATGTTACCCTTGCCCCCCCTCGATGGTGGAAGAGTTATGATGGTGGTGCTTCCTGCTCGGGTTTCAGAACGGATCCAGGTTTTTGAGCGCTTTGGCATTCTTTTAGTTTTTGGTCTAGCGTTAATTCTACCCCCTCTTTTATCGGAGTTTGGCATTAGATTTAACCCAATAGCCGACTGGGCCGTTGGAGGCGCGGGCTTTATTCTTTCCATGGTTTACGGGATAACCGGCTGGTGATGAACGAGACTGTTGAATTTGAACCGGACTTTCCTAAGCCTCGCAATCAATTGGTTGTCGATCTAGGTTTGTATGAAGGACCGGTCGACCTTTTGTTACAAATGGCAAGAGATCAAAAGGTAGATCTTTTGCAGATATCAATTTTAAAATTAGCCGAGCAATATCTGGCGTTTATTGAAGAAGCAAAGGGACTGGAATTAGAGATTGCTGCTGACTATCTCGTCATGGCTGCGTGGTTGGCATATCTTAAATCACGCCTTCTTCTTCCAAAGGAGGAAGTCCTACCTGAAGATGGGCCTTCGCCTGAGGCAATGGCTGCCGCGCTAGCGCAGCGCCTTCAACGATTGGCTGTTTTACAGGAAGCCGCGAAAGAACTGCTTAGCCGCCCACGCCTTGGAATTGATAGGTTTTCAAGAGGAAAAGAAGAAGCTCTCCCCGAAGACGTAACCTCCAGACCGATAACCGATATAACTGAATTGCTTCAAGCTTATGCTGGTATCCAGAGACGCACCCGCAGTCGCGCGCTATCAATTCGGCGATCTAACCTTCACACGGTGGAAGCTGCTATAACCCGTCTCACCGCTATGCTGGGAATAGGTATGGAGTGGCAGACTATGGAGACTTTTCTGCCGCTTATAACAGGTGATCCAATAATGCGACGCAGTGCCTGGGCTTCTACCTTTGCTGCAAGTCTGCAGCTTAGCAAAGATGGTAAGCTGGCAATTCGCCAGGACAATCTGTTTGGTCCAATTTATTTACGCGCTCAAGAGAATGCCCAAATTGATGACTGATGATAGCCCCGCTCTCGACGTAGGTCCTGAATTAGAGAACCCAGAAAAGCTAGAGCTGGCAGAACGATTAGCCGAGGCAATTCTATTTGCTTCTCCTTTACCCGTGGAGGAGCCCGCTCTTGCTGAGCGTCTACCCAAAGGTACGGATATTGCTCGCGTTATGTCACGACTGCAGGATCGTTATCGTAGCCGTGGTGTACATGTCATGAGGGTTGCCGGCGGCTGGGTTTTCCAAACTGCTCCAGATCTTGCTGCTGCACTTACTGTGGAGCGAGAGGAAATAAAGAAGCTTACCCGAGCTCAAGTCGAGACTCTTGCCATAATCGCGTATCACCAACCCATAACGAGACCCGAAATTGAGCGCATGCGTGGCGTATCTTTATCTAGTGGTGTGATGGATGCCTTGTTGGATCTAGGGTGGATTCGACCCGGCAGACGACGCGATGCCCCGGGCAAGCCTTTAACATGGGTGACAAGCAATGAATTTTTGCTTCACTTTGGTCTAAATGCAGTCAGCGATCTTCCAGGAATTAAAGAGCTGGAGCAGTTAGGCCTGCTTGATGAACACGCGTCCTCCATTTCAGACTTTACTCATCGAGAAGAAGAATTAGAACTGCCTAGTCCAGCAGCCTCTGTAGATCCTGATGCAGAAGCAGCCGCTGACCTTGGCCAACATTTGGATCCTGATGAAGGGGGGCGCTAGACCCTAACTTCGTGCTATTGGTTTGTACTTAATTCTTTGAGGCTGGTCGGCGTCTTTCCCAAGGCGCCGTTTTTTATCAATTTCATAGTCCTCATAATTTCCTTCAAACCACTCCACATGGCTATCCCCCTCAAAAGCCATAATATGAGTGGCGATGCGGTCCAGAAACCATCGATCATGGCTAATCACGACTGCGCAGCCTGGGAACGTAAGAAGTGCCTCTTCAAGCGCCCGTAGCGTATCAACATCAAGATCATTTGTGGGTTCGTCTAAAAGGAGAACATTGGCCCCGGACTTCAGCATTTTTGCCAGATGTACTCGGTTACGTTCACCACCCGACAATTGCCCCACGCGCTTTTGTTGATCTGACCCTTTGAAATTAAAAGCGCCTACGTAAGCACGGCTAGGTGCTTGACGCTTCCCAAGTTCAATGACGTCAAGTCCATCAGATATCTCTTCCCATACGGTTTTTTCTGGACTGAGCGCGTCACGGTTCTGATCGATGTATCCAAGACTGACTGTGTCGCCCACCTTCAGAGCCCCAGAGTCAGGGGTCTCCTGTCCAGTAAGCATTCTGAACAGGGTTGTCTTGCCGGCGCCATTTGGCCCCACAACCCCAACAATGCCGCCAGGAGGCAGTCGGAAAGTGAGGTCATCAATTAATAGTCTATCACCAAACGCCTTGGTGAGGTGTGTTGCCTCGATAACGTTGTCGCCCAGTCGTTCCCCAGGAGGAATTACAATTTGGGCCGTTTCCAGAGTTTCCTTTCCAGCCTCTGCTACCAGAGCATCATAAGCTTGTATCCGAGCCCTATTTTTAGCTTGGCGAGCTCGAGGCGACTGACGTACCCATTCGAGTTCCTGGGAGATGGTGCGCTGGCGTGCCTTCTCCTGTCGTTCTTCTTGGAGAAGCCGCTTCTGTTTCTGTTCAAGCCAACCGGTGTAGTTGCCTTCGTAGGGGATGCCCTTTCCTCTATCTAGTTCGAGTATCCATCCGGCAACATTATCTAGAAAGTAGCGATCATGAGTTACTGCCACGACAGTTCCAGGAAAGTCGTGGAGAAAGCGCTCTAGCCAGGCCACTGATTCTGCGTCGAGGTGGTTAGTTGGTTCGTCAAGCAAAAGCATGTCTGGATTGGAGAGTAAAAGCCGGCAGAGTGCTACTCGTCGTTTTTCACCTCCAGAAAGGTTGGTGATGTCGGCATTGCCTGGAGGACAGCGAAGAGCGTCCATCGCAATCTCAACCTTGCGTTCAATTTCCCAACCATCAACAGCATCAATTTGTTCCTGCAATTCGCCTTGTTCGGCGATTGCCTGGTTCATTTCATCGTCGGAGAGCTCTTCTGCAAATTTCATGGAAACTTCATTGAATCGGTCTATGAGGGATTGAATTTCCCCCACACCCTCCATGACATTTCCCATAACGTCTTTAGCCGGGTTAAGCTCGGGCTCTTGAGGAAGGTACCCTACCTTAACCCCTTCAGCAGCCCATGCTTCTCCTTGAAACTCTCGGTCCACGCCAGCCATAATTTTGAGCAAAGTGGATTTACCAGCGCCGTTAGCACCAAGCACGCCAATCTTGGCGCCAGGTAAGAATGACAGCCATATATTTTCTAATGTTTTCTTCCCCCCAGGGTATACTTTTGAGAGGTCCTTCATCACATAAATGTATTGATACGACGCCATATCTGGGTGGCCCCTTATGGTAGAAAATATAACAGAATGAACGTGCTTCTAGCGTGGGTGGGTATTCCTCGCAATCTGGTAGCTCAGACTTTCGTCCAAAAAAACTTAACAAAAAAACAAAATGACACTCTTTTTGAATTTAGGCTCGAGGATGAGCAGCTCTGTAGGCATCAAGCAGCCGTGCCTTGTCGACGCCTAAGTAGCGCTGTGTTGTTGAAAGTCCTGCGTGGCCAAGAAGTTCTTGGATGGTCCGAAGGTCACCACCAGCTTCTAACAAGTGAGTTGCAAAGCTATGGCGTAAAGCATGAGGGGTAGCGCTTTCTGGCAATCCTAAGTTTACCCGTATTTCCCTCATGCGCCGCCGAGCAATGCCATCAGCTAAAAGCCCGCCTCTTACGCCTAAAAATAGTGGCCCATCTTTTCCGACTTGATGAGGGCAGGCAGCCAAATAAGAATCTACGGCTAGACGTGCTGATGGAATGACCGGCACCATTCGCGTTTTTCCACCCTTGCCCGTTACAGTGAGTGTTTCCCCTAAAGGTGCTTGGCTGCGGGTAAGAGACAATGCCTCTCCTATACGCAATCCTGCTCCATAAAGAAGAAAAAATAGAGCATGATCGCGTAGCGCTACCCAAGCTTCCGCTTCTGGTCGTGGCAGTGTAGCTGCTTCCTTGAGGACAGCCTTTGCCGTTTGAATACCAAGTGGTCGAGGCTGACGTTTGGGTTGCTTTGGTGCACGAACGGCCGAAGCGGCCGACTCCTTAATGAGCTCTTGCCTAGTTAGAAAACGCATCAACCCTCGGACTGCTGCAAGTCCCCTGGCCCGACTTGAAGCAGAAATTCCCTTTGCAGCGCGCCTAGCAAGCCATGCTCGATAGTCGCGAATATGTAAACGCTCGATGGCTGCTAAATCTGGTGTTTCACCAAGGTGCTCTATAAGAAATGCCATGAACTCAGAAACGTCAGTTAGATAGGCCTTTTCTGTATTCTCGGCGAGGCGACGTTGCCCTCTCAACCAATCTCTCCAGAGGGCTATTGCTCTGGCAAGATTCGGCGCTATCCCAGTGAGGTTTAAATCGGATCTGGAAGAAATCATTCGCTAATATCTGGTGTGAAATCAAGCCAAGCAGAGAAAGTTCCACCGAGCGCCTGTCCAAGAAAAACCAGGAGATCATCGCCGTCGTCAGGGGTAAAGGTATTAACCTCGCGACCACCTATTGCTAAGAGAGCTTTGGGCGCGGTTGAGCCCATATCTATCCGAACCAGCGCCGCGGATTTTATAATTCCTGAGACCGGCCCAAACAGGGTAGGGTCAGGTTCTAAATCTGCAATAAAGCGAGATTGTTTTAGATTGCCCCCAAGATAGGCATCTATGTCGCCAAATCGCACTTGACGGACGTTTTGAGGACCTGAGCTTTCTGCTCTATCTGTTTCTATACAAAGAGTAACTGCTTCGTACCCTAGGATTTCAGGATAGCGTTCCGTAATTGCCTCAATCAACGCTTCAAAACTAGCAGCCCGAATGGCTGTAAGCGTAGCTTCGAAGATCGAGGCTTGATTGGACAAATTAGTCCGAGAAAGAGCGAGCAAATCCCGCCAATTTGCTTTTAATTTATCTAATTCTTCACGATGGCGTTTGACCATTGCATGCTGCAAATCGACCACGCTTCCACCACCTCTGTCCGGTGGATTTAATGCAGCTAGAACATCGGGTCTCTCAATGAGAAAATTAGGGTTTTCTTTTAACCAGCCAGCAACTTCCTCTGCGTTTAGAGTAGAAACGGGAGAAGCTGCACTTTGAGATGTCAAAGAATTGACTGCCCGGTTGATGCCCAGTCGGCTAAGAAGGCTTCTAAGCCTTTGTCAGTTAGGGGGTGATTATACAATTGTCTTATGACGTTTGGGGGAATTGTAGCGACATGTGCCCCCGCTTTTGCGGCTGCTAGAACATGTGCCGTATGGCGAATTGATGCGGCAAGCACTTCGGTCCCTAAGGATGGGTAATTGTCGTATATGCCAACGATATCTTCGATAAGAAACATTCCGTCTTCGCCTATATCGTCTAACCTTCCCACAAACGGGGATACAAAGCTTGCTCCTGCTTTTGCAGCTAAAAGAGCCTGATTTGCCGAGAAACATAGGGTTACATTAACCATTATCCCGTCATCGGACAGAGCTTTGCACGTTTTGAGGCCATCAACTGTAAGCGGCACCTTTACCGTTACGTTAGAAGCAATTTTGGAGAGTTTTTGTCCCTCCTTGAGCATTGTTTCAAAGTCAGTTGCAGCAACTTCGGCAGACACTGGGCCGTCAACAAGTTCACAGATTTCGCTGATGACATCCAAGATTTTACGACCAGACTTTGCTATCAATGAAGGGTTGGTTGTTACCCCATCCAGTAGTCCAGTAGCTGCTAAATCTTTTATTTCAGAGACGTCTGCCGTATCGACAAAGAACTTCATTGCGGGCCATCCTTTTTGCAAACCGCTTCAACTTAAGGATCTATTAAATAACCTATGCCGGATCTTGAAGCCAGCATTGTAGACGATTTGATCGACGAAACCCTTGTCGTTCGTCCTGTTTTGACTACGGCCCCCCTTAGTACGGCTTTATCCTATCTTGCGCCGCCAGAGCTCCCTCCTGGCTCTCTTGTCGAGGTGCCTCTAGGTGGCCGCATGGCTATTGGAGTTATTTGGGATGGTGTTGGCGATCCAAATATTGATTTGGCAAAGCTCAAATCAATACGGAGGCGTCTCGAAGCCCCTTTGTTACCCCAAGGCCTTCGGCGACTAATTGATTGGACGGCGGCATATCTGGTTGTACCTCCTGGAAATGTTTTGCGATTGTCATTGCCGAGAACTGTTTTATCTCCTCCACCCAGAAAGACAGTTTATCAGTCAGCAAAATCATATCCGGCCAATGCTAGGCTTACGCCACAACGAAAGCGCATTTTGGCAACTTTAGCTAATGTGCCTCCCCTTCCAGCTGTTGAGGCCGCTCGATTGGCTGGAGTTGGTCAACAAGTTGTGAGAGCAATGGCACAAGCAGGCCTCCTCAACAGTCATGAAGTCTCTAGCGATGACCCAGCGGAGGTGATGACAAACTTTAAGAAGCCAGCATTATCTTCAAACCAAGCTTCAGCTGCGGAGGTTCTTCGTCAGAGGGTATGCGCATCTGCATTTTCTGTTGATTTATTGGATGGCGTTACTGGATCAGGAAAGACAGTAGTGTACATGGAAGCAATTGCTGCAGCGCTTTCAATGGGCCGACAAACTCTATGCCTCGTTCCAGAAATTTCCCTGACAGATCAGTGGCTGAAGCGCTTTACTGATCGATTCGGAGCTAAGCCGATCATTTGGCACTCAGAATTGGGTGGCGCAGCGCGTCGCAGAGCGTGGAGGGCAATAGCGGATGGGTCAGCGTCTGTAGTTGTTGGCGCTCGTTCGGCCACTTTTTTACCATTTAAAAACCTTGGTCTAATAGTGATAGATGAAGAACACGAAGCTGCCTACAAGCAGGACGATGGGGTCAGGTATCAAGCTCGGGATATTGCCGTAGTTCGTGGCCGGCTTGAACAAGCCTCTGTTGTGTTGGCGTCAGCTACCCCATCTCTTGAAACCTTGAATAACGTCCAGCGTGGCAGATATGGGCGCGTAGAGCTCCCTTCTAGACACGGGGTGGCAGTAAAGCCTGAGGTCGATTTAATCGATCTTAGGGCAACACCACCTGAACGCGGTTTTTGGTTGGCACAACCGATGGTCGAGTCCATCGAAAAAACACTTTCTGCTGGAGAACAAACCCTCCTTTTTTTAAATCGTAGAGGCTATGCACCACTAACCTTATGTCGATCCTGTGGTTCGCGTGTTGAATGTCCTAGTTGCAGCGCTTGGTTGGTTGAGCACAGGCTAAATGGCCGCCTAATTTGCCATCACTGCGGCTTTTCCAAACGATTTCCAAACTCATGTGAAGATTGTGGGGTTGAGGGCCAGCTTACTGCTTCCGGTCCTGGGGTAGAGAGAGTTGCTGAAGAAGCTCGCAATCGTTGGCCAAAAGCACGCATCGAAATCGCTTCTTCTGACACCCTATCGGGGCCATCAGCAATACAAGAATTCATTCGAGCAATGCTTGAGGGGGAAATAGATATTGCAGTTGGTACGCAGGTTCTTGCGAAAGGCCATCATTTTCCGAATTTGACGTTAGTGGGCATAGTGGATGGCGACCTTGGTCTCGGGGGCGGAGACTTAAGGGCTGGAGAGCGGTCCTTTCAATTGTTGACTCAAGCGTCTGGTAGAGCGGGCCGAGCTGAAAGACCTGGGCGAGCGCTTATTCAAACGCACCAACCAGACCATTCAGTGATGCAGGCTTTGATTTCAGGCGATCGTGACGCGTTTATCGATGCTGAGACGACGGCGCGAAAATATACCAAACTTCCTCCGTTTGGACGTCTCGCAGCCATAATAATTTCTGGGAGGGACTCAGCTGAATCTGAAAGGATGGCGCGTGCAATTGCTAAGTCGGCACCCAACTACGACGATGTTCGAATTTTAGGTCCTGCGCCTGCGCCTATTGCTCAACTCAGGGGGCGTTGGCGTTGGCGTCTTCTAGTAATGGCCGCTCGACATGTCGACGTGCAGGCGGTTCTAAGAGATTGGATAGGTGAAACAATTTCCAGAGGTGGTGTGAGAGTAACAATTGATGTTGATCCGTACAATTTTATGTGAGGCGCGAATAAATTGCGGCAAATTGCAGCAAGCATACTCAGAGACCACAAATAAAAGTTGGACTCAGCTTGCATCGCGTGATTGGCCTGTGATAGCGAAGGCTTCGAATTTGAGATCGTCCTGAGCGTTGACGCTCGACGGCTCCCGTAATGGTGTTTTAGCAGTCGCTTTAGAAGGCAAAGAACACAAATTTTATAGGAAGGGGTCCATCGGTGGCTTCCCAAGCTGGATCGAGGTCCGGGATCGCGGGGCGGTATGCTTCGGCGCTCTACGAACTGGCTGATGAACAGAAGGCACTTGATGCCGTGGCGGACGACTTGCGCGCGTTCCGCGCGCTTCTTGGTGAAAGCGAAGATTTGGTTCGCTTGGTCCGGAGCCCAAATTTAGCACGTGAGAGCCAGGTTAAAGCTCTTCAGGCTATCGCTGCTAAGGCCGGAGCGCATTCGCTGTCCAGCAATTTTCTGGCATTAGTAGCAAAGAACCGTCGGCTCTTTGCCCTTGATGGGATCATCGGTGCTTTTCTAGAAATTTTAGCAGAGCGACGTGGCGAGGTTACAGCGCACGTCACATCTGCGAGAGAGCTGACAGATGAGCAGCTCGCAAAACTAACAGACGCGGTGAAAAGAACTGTTGGCGCACAAGCCCAGGTCGAAACCCACGTTGATCCTAAACTGCTGGGCGGACTTATTGTTCGGGTCGGTAGTCGTATGTATGACAGTTCGCTCAGCTCAAAGCTGCAGCGTCTTGAGAATTCCATGAAGGGAGCTGCTTGATGGATATTCGGGCTGCCGAAATTTCCGCAATCCTAAAGAACGAAATTGCGAACTTTGGGACCGAGGCAAACGTTGCTGAAGTTGGACAGGTTCTCTCTGTCGGCGACGGCGTCGCTCGAGTTTATGGCCTTGACCAGGTTCAAGCGGGCGAGATGGTTGAATTTGAGGACGGCACCAAAGGTATGGCGCTGAACTTAGAGACCGATAATGTCGGTGTTGTTATCTTCGGTGATGATAGAAATATCCAAGAAGGCGCTACCGTTAAGCGTACCGGCGATATCGTTGACGTTCCTGTTGGAAAAGGCCTGTTAGGCCGCGTCGTAGATGGTCTTGGCAACCCAATTGATGGCAAGGGTCCAATTGAAGGAGCCGAGCGGCGGTTAGCTGAGGTCAAGGCCCCTGGAATTATTCCGCGCCAATCTGTCGATGAGCCAATGCAGACTGGAATTAAAGCTCTCGACGCTCTGGTTCCTATTGGCCGTGGCCAGCGCGAGCTTATCATCGGAGACCGTCAAACTGGAAAAACAGCGGTTGCGATCGACGCGATCATCAACCAGAAAACTGTAAATTCTGGCGATGACGAAAAGCGCAAACTTTATTGTATTTACGTAGCGGTTGGACAGAAGCGCTCGTCCGTTGCTCAGGTCGTCAAGACCTTGGAAGAATACGGAGCAATGGAATACACTATTGTGGTGGCAGCATCGGCATCTGAGCCTGCACCTATGCAGTTTCTAGCCCCTTATGCTGGTTGCGCCATGGGCGAATGGTTCCGTGACAATGGAATGCATGCCTTAATCATTTATGATGATCTTTCAAAGCAAGCTACAGCTTATCGACAGATGTCCCTGCTGTTAAGGCGCCCACCAGGTCGTGAAGCATATCCTGGTGACGTTTTCTATCTCCACAGCCGCTTACTTGAGCGCGCCGCTAAGATGTCGGATGCCAATGGCGGTGGGTCTCTTACGGCTCTACCAGTGATTGAAACACAAGGTAACGACGTATCGGCATTTATCCCAACGAACGTTATTTCAATTACCGATGGGCAGATCTTCCTTGAGACAAATCTTTTCTACAAGGGTATCAGGCCTGCAATTAACGTTGGCCTATCTGTTAGCCGTGTAGGTTCGGCTGCTCAGACTAAAGCAATGAAGTCTGTGGCCGGTTCAATTAAACTTGAGTTAGCTCAATACAGAGAGATGGAAGCCTTTAGTCAGTTTGCGTCCGACTTAGATGCAGCAACACAAAGACTGTTGGCTCGTGGATCGCGGTTAACAGAGATCCTGAAGCAGCCCCAATACACACCTCTTTCAGTTGCTGAACAGGTCGTATCCATTTTTGCTGGGGTTAACGGTTTCCTTGATCAAGTAGCAGTCCGCGATGTGACAAGGTTTGAAACAGCAATGCTCTCCGCTGCCAGAGATAAGCTGGCAAGTCTGATGGAGGACGTGAATTCAACGGGTCAGTTGTCGGACGACAATAAATCCAAGTTGAGCGAATTTTTGGGCGAATTCGTTAAGAATTTTGCTTGATCGAGGCTTTTAGGGACATCAGGTCCTTTTAAGCGAACCTAGTTTGACGCGGGAAGCTAACGCGCATGGCTAGCCTTAAAGATCTACGCGGGCGTATCGCAAGCGTTCAGGCAACGAGGAAGATTACCTCAGCCATGAAGATGGTTGCGGCAGCTAAACTTCGTCGTGCCCAAGAGCAGGCGGAAGCTGCCCGTCCGTTTGCGGAGCGCATGGAAAGAATGCTTTCGTCTCTTGGTGGAAGCGTGAAGGGCTCTCCCGGAGCTCCGGCACTAATTGCTGGAACTGGCTCGGATCAGACTCACTTAATCGTTGTTGCTACCGCTGACCGAGGCCTTTGTGGTGGTTTTAATGTCAACATTGTTCGTCGAGCTCGTCAGTTAATCCAAAAGTTAGAGGCCGAAGGTAAGACAGTAAAAATCCTCTGCGTTGGCAGGAAAGGTCGAGACCAACTTCGGCGTCAGTATGGATCTAAAATTGTTCATACAATCGAGGGTGTGGGACGTCGAGCAGTTGCATTTTCGGAAGCCGATGAAATCGGTGAAAAAGTGCGTTCAATGTTCAGCGATAACGAGTTCGATGTTTGCACTATTGTTTATGCCCGTTTTCAGTCTGCTATTTCGAATATCGTGACTTCGCAGCAACTTGTTCCTGCAGAGGCATCAGCGCAGGAAGATGGAGCTGAGCAGGAAGACTTAGGTGGGGCGGTTTACGAATACGAGCCGTCAGAAGAAGCTATTTTAGCAGAGTTGTTACCGAGAAATATTTCGGTGCAAATTTTTAGGGCTCTGCTGGAAAATGCAGCTTCTGAGCATGGTAGCCGCATGACCGCGATGGATAATGCCACACGTAACGCTGGCGACATGATTAACTCATTAACTTTAACCTATAACCGCACACGTCAGGCTATGATCACTAAAGAACTGATAGAGATCATATCTGGCGCCGAGGCCGTCTAGGGTTAGCCCTAGACCTGGAACCAAAAGCAGGACAGGAGTTCGTACTATGGCGAACAATGCCGTTGGACGCATTACACAGATCACCGGAGCCGTCGTTGACGTGCAGTTCGATGGCGAGATACCTCCAATTTTGGACGCTCTTCATGTTAAGCGAGAAGGTGGCCGTGTGCTGGTGCTCGAAGTCGCGCAGCATCTTGGCGAGAACACCGTTCGTACAATTGCTATGGATGAGACAGAGGGTTTAGTGCGTGGCGCTGAAGCCGAGCACACTGGCCAACCAATTACAGTGCCCGTTGGCCCAGGTGTTCTTGGCCGGATCATGAATGTGATTGGCGATCCGATTGACGATCGTGGCGAAGTTGATTCGGTTAAGCGCCTTCCTATTCACCGGTCTGCTCCTGAATTTACTGAACAATCAACTGAAGCTGAGCAGCTTGTCACTGGTATTAAGGTTGTTGATCTACTCACACCATATGCGAAAGGTGGCAAGATTGGCCTGTTTGGCGGAGCTGGCGTGGGCAAGACGGTTCTTATTATGGAACTTATAAATAACATCGCTAAGGGCCACGGCGGTTACTCTGTCTTTGCTGGTGTTGGCGAGCGTACCCGTGAAGGTAACGACCTTTATCACGAGATGATTGAGTCAGGCGTTATCGATCTTGAGGGCGGCAATTCAAAAGCTGCGCTTGTATATGGTCAGATGAATGAGCCTCCCGGCGCTCGTGCTCGCGTGGCGCTCTCCGGTCTTACTCAAGCGGAATACTTCCGTGATGAAGAGGGCCAGGACGTTCTTCTTTTCGTAGATAACATTTTCCGCTTTACACAAGCGGGCTCTGAAGTTTCCGCTCTACTCGGGCGTATTCCATCAGCCGTTGGATACCAGCCAACGCTCGGAACTGACATGGGTGCTCTCCAGGAACGCATCACATCTACAAACAAGGGTTCGATTACGTCCGTTCAAGCAGTCTATGTGCCTGCGGACGATTTGACAGACCCTGCGCCAGCTACAACATTTGCGCACTTGGATGCTACAACTGTTCTTTCTCGCTCTATTGCAGAACTAGGTATTTACCCTGCTGTGGATCCTTTGGATTCCACCAGCCGAATCTTAGATCGTCGCGTTGTGGGCGATGAGCACTACGAAACAGCGCGCCGAGTTCAGGAAACTTTGCAGCAGTACAAAGCGCTGCAAGACATCATCGCAATTTTAGGCATGGATGAACTGTCTGAAGAAGATAAGTTGGTAGTAGCTAGAGCCCGCAAGCTTCAGCGCTTCCTGTCCCAGCCTTTCCACGTTGCGGAAGTTTTCACCGGCAGCCCAGGAAAATTTGTCAACATAGAAGATACCATTAAGGGCTTTAAAGCTATCTGCGATGGTGAGTATGATGACTTACCAGAATCAGCTTTCTACATGGTTGGTGCCATCGAAGAAGCTGTTGAAAAGGCGCAGAAGATGGCAGCAGAGGCTGCGTAGTCTCATTGCCATCAGTTGGGGGCTGAAATGGCCGATAATAAAGTCGCGTTTGAGTTAGTATCGCCAGAACGCCTTGTGGTATCGATGCCAGTAGATATGGTCGTCGTTCCTGGAGGTGAAGGTGATTTTGGTGTTCTGCCTGGTCATGCACCTCTGATAGCGAGTGTGCGTCCAGGCGTGATAGAGATATATGACGGCCGGGAGGTCAGTGATCGTATCTTTGTTGCTGGTGGCTTTGCTGAGGTTACGCGGGAGCGATGTACAGTCCTAGCGGAATCAGCTGTTCGAGTATCCGAGATTAATGTTGGTGACGCCGAGGCTGATCTGCGATCCGCAGAAAGCGATTTAGCGAACGCAGCTTCTGATAATGACCGCGCCGATGCTGAGAGACGACTTGGCGTTGCGCAAGGAAAGCTAGAGGCAGTTCGCAGGTCTTCGCACTAGTATTTTCTGAGTGTTCTGCCATCGAGTTTAACTTAAGGCATGGTCTAGGTAGCGAAAGAACTTCTTAGATGAAGTTCCTCCAATAAAAACTTATTATTTGCTCAAGTATCTCGTAAGCATGTTTATAAAGAAAACCCCTTAGGTTTTTTGATTGATTTATCGGGACGTGCTCGGGGCTGGAA
>VMCJ01000011.1 GCA_008081395.1 Rhodospirillales bacterium
CTTCGCCCCAATAATTAGCTTCGACTCTACGACCAGCAATAAGTGTCCAAATCATAACGCAAACAAAGAACACCGTAGCAAGTCCTGCTATGTAGGCACCATAAGAGGAAATTGCATTCCAGCCATGGAGGGCATCAGGATAATCTACATACCGCCTTGGCATTCCTTGGAGCCCAGAGAAATGTTGGGGGAAGAAGATTAGGTTTACGCCAATAAAGGTAGCCCAGAAGTGCAACTTTCCTGCCCATTCCGGATATTGACGACCTGACATTTTTCCAAGCCAGTAATAAAGACCACAGAATATGCCAAACACAGCGCCCAATGAGAGAACATAGTGGAAATGAGCTACAACGTAGTACGTGTCATGCAGAGCTAGATCTACACCCGCGTTAGCGAGGACAACACCCGTTACACCACCAACTGTGAACAAGAAGATAAATCCTATCGCCCACAACATAGGTGTTTCGAAAGTAATGGAACCGCCCCACATGGTTGCAATCCAAGAAAATATCTTCACACCCGTCGGCACAGCGATAACCATGGTTGCAGCTGTGAAGTATGCACGCGTGTCAACGTCCATACCGACCGTATACATGTGATGCGCCCATACGATGAAGCCCACAAAGCCAATTGCGACCATCGCATATGCCATACCAAGATATCCAAATATTGGCTTACGGCTGAAGGTGGACACCACATGACTGATAATGCCAAAGGCAGGCAAAATCATAATGTACACTTCTGGGTGTCCGAAGAACCAGAACAGGTGCTGGAACAGTAGCGGATCGCCACCGCCTGCTGGATCGAAGAATGTTGTCCCAAAGTTACGATCAGTCAGCAACATAGTTATTGCGCCGCCTAAAACAGGTACCGCTAATAAAAGCAAGAATGCTGTGATCAGCATCGCCCAAACAAAGAGAGGCATGCGGTGTAAGGTCATGCCTGGCGCGCGCATGTTGAAGATCGTCGTAATAAAGTTGACGGCTCCTAGAATTGATGATGCACCAGCAAGATGGAGCGCAAATATTGCCATATCGACTGCCATGTTTGGATGGCCTAATGCACTCGAGAGAGGCGGATAAATAGTCCACCCTGTACCAGCTCCTCCCCCAACAACAGCAGACCCTAAAAGCAGAAGGAATGCGGGAACAATCAGCCAAAAACTGATATTATTCATACGTGGGAAAGCCATATCTGGTGCACCAATCATCATCGGCACTATCCAGTTTCCGAATCCACCAATAAGCGCTGGCATTACCACGAAAAACACCATTATCAGGCCGTGGGCGCTAACTACTACGTTCCAAAGGTGCCCGTTAGGAGACCCGTCAGCATTAGTCATAAACTGAACGCCTGGATCCTGAAGTTCCATTCGCATCCACATCGAGAACCCGCCACCAATTAGGCCGGCAATTACCGAGAAAATCAGGTATAACGTACCGATATCTTTGTGGTTGGTTGACAAAAACCAACGTACAAAGAAGCCTGGAGTGTGGTCGTGATGGTCATCGTGGCCGTGCGCTGCGTCTGCGGTCGACATGGCTCTATTCCTTCCGATTTCGGTATTAGTTATTGGCTTGTGCGAGGCGGACTTTTTCCGCCTTTACAGATGGGGCTGTAGCTGTTTCTAGCGGATCACCCGCTTCTTTAGCTTTCGCTACCCAAGAAAGAAAATCAGAGTCGTTAACCGCCCTGATCTCAATTGGCATGAAGGCGTGGCCATTGCCACATAGTTCGGAGCACTGACCATAAAACGTTTTGCCTACGTACTCACCTTTAATAAGCGTCCAGGTTTCATTAAGGCGACCTGGTACAGCATCTAACTTTACGCCCAACGAAGGCATGGCGAAATTATGAAGCACGTCTCCAGCTGTAACAAGAACTTGAACTTTGGCGTCTACAGGGAGTGACAATGGATTGTCTACTGACAGAAGGCGGATTTGATCCCCTTTGAGTTCTTTTTCAGGCACCATATAACTGGCAAAACCAAATCCACCGATCTTCTCGCCTTTGTACTCCTGCTCTGGGATTTCATAATACCAGTACCACTGACGCCCTACAGCCTTGATGGTGATATCTGGATTTTCAACTCGATCGGCGAAGTACAATAATTTAAAGGATGGGATCGCAAGCAACACCAGAATTAAGACTGGGATTGCAGTCCAAAGTACTTCAATTGTGGAGTTATGGGTTGTTCGCGATGGTACAGGGTTCTTGCGGCGATTAAACCGAACGATAACAATAGCGAGCAATATAGTCACAAAAACAGTGATGGCTGTGATCACGTACAGCAACAAATTGTGAAAACTATTGATGCGCTCCATTGTTGGAGAGGCTGCATCTTGAAGCCCCAAACCCCAATTAACGGGTTGTCCAGCTGCTGCTAATGCTGCAAATGGCGCAATAGCTAAAGTAAGACCCAAAAAACGGGCCGCCCACTTAATCATACGGTTTGCCTCACTTCCACAATTGTCCGCACAAGATTAACCTGATGGGACATACGATTTTAATAACCTATTCGCTACACTATTCAGCCACTTTTTGGAACCTATGCGACTGGTTGTCGCTAAAAATTCCACGTACATAAAGCTCTACAAATTCCATCTATGATTAGAGATGTATCTGTATTTCAGAGTCGTCAATGCTTACCGACTTAGGAGGGGATATAATGGACCCTACTTTAGAAACGAACCGGCTTTTTTTTGATGAGACCGAGCTTACGAATGAACAGGCTCGCCAACGTTTGGCAGAGGGAATTGCCGGAGCGGATGACGGCGAGCTGTTTTTGGAGCGGCGCACGACAGAAAGTCTAGTTTTTGATGATGGACGTCTGAGATCAGCTAATCATGACATCTCTCAAGGTTTTGGAATGAGAGCAGTTTCAGAAGAGTTTGTAGCATATGCTCATGGGGGAGAGTTATCTGACGCTGCACTTGCCAAGGCTGCTGAGACAGCCAGAGAGGCAGGTAAGGGCCGAGAGGGAAGTGAGAATTTTGGACCTGCGTCAGTAAATCATAACCTTTATGGACATAGTGACCCCACTGTTCAGCCCAAATTCGCCGTCAAAGTTGGGATTCTTGAGCAAATTGATGCTTATTTACGTGCAAAGGACCCCGCAGTCGTTCAGGTTTCAGCTTCAATTACGGCCGAACTGCAAGCAATTAAAATTCTTAGAGCAAATGGCGAGGAAGTATCCGATGTACGCCCGCTAGTTAGAGTCAATGTTCAGGTGACCGTCCGAAAAGGTGAACGAATGGAAACTGGTTCAGACGGTCGTGGTGGCAGGCTTCCACTTGCTGAATTTCTTGAAGATAATTCTTGGCGCGCTTCCGCTGACGAAGCACTTCGTCAGGCCCTTATCAAACTTGATGCCATCCCTGCTCCAGCAGGAGAAATGACGGTAGTTCTAGGACCAGGTTGGCCAGGCGTGATGTTGCATGAGGCAGTCGGCCACGGTCTTGAAGGAGATTTCAATCGGAAGGGTTCATCCGCATTTTCCGGACTTATGGGTGAAATGGTGGCGGCGAAGGGCGTTACAGTAGTTGATGATGGAACGATTGAAGCGCGCCGAGGATCCTTAAACTTTGACGATGAGGGCACACCTACTCAGCGTAATGTTTTGATAGAAGACGGCCGCCTTGTAGGTTACATGCAGGATCGGATGAATGCTCGGCTTATGGGAGTTCATCCAACAGGCAACGGCCGGCGTCAATCCTATGCGCACCAACCAATGCCCCGCATGACGAACACCTTTATGGTGGGCGGTAATTTGGACCCAGAAGACATAATCGCTTCCGTTAATAAGGGCGTTTACGCTGTTAATTTTGGTGGCGGCCAGGTTGATATCACCAGCGGAAAATATGTCTTCTCTGCTTCTGAGGCCTATATGATTGAAGATGGCAAGGTAACTGCACCGATCAAAGGCGCTACGTTGATTGGTGACGGTCCTGAATCAATGAAGCGAGTGTCAATGATAGGTAACGATATGGCTTTGGATGCCGGCATTGGAGTGTGCGGTAAGTCGGGGCAGGGTGTGCCAGTGGGTGTTGGTCAGCCAACCCTAAAAATGGATGGTGTTACGATAGGCGGAACGGCGGCCTAATTGTGTTCAAAGCCCTTTCAAAGAATCCAGGGTCTGTCTCGTGGTTTCAATGATTTCGTTAAAGATCTCTGCAGCTGGTCGTTTGCTTCTTATACCCCCGGCACCCTGACCGCCGGCATTCATGGTGATTTCAAATCGGCTTGCAGTCATGGCGGCCTCTTTAAAATCTTCCATTAATACCCTTTGGTGTGGGGTTGGGAGAGCAGGAAGGCCACTATCACTCCAGGCCTGTGACACTTCATTGTGAACAGCGCGGACGGGTTTGCCTGTCCAGTATGGTGATACGCGCATATCACCCGTTGATGCATTGACCAACTGGTCTTTCAGCGACTCGGGCAATCCTCCTTCATTCGCAACAAGGAAGGCCGTCCCTATCCAAGCACCTTGCGCCCCAAGAGCTAAACTCGCAGCAACCCCTCTACCATCAAATATTCCACCCGCTGCAAGCACAGGAATATCGCCCGCAGCATCAACAACCTGAGGTAAAAGCGCAAAATTGGCGATTGCGCCGGTATGGCCGCCACCCTCTGTGCCTTGAGCAACAATCACGTCAACACCCGCCTTGACCTGGCGAATGGCATTGCGTGGTGATCCACAAACACCCATTACTTTCATGCCAACCTCGCGGGCTTCTGGCACGACAATTGCGGGGTCACCAAGTCCTGCAGCGAAAACTGGCACTCTCGCATTTAAGGTAACTTCAATCTGCTCCTGGATGAGTTTGGTAGAAATAACGTGATCTTCTTGGAATGGACGCTCTGGAAGTCCGAATGTTTGATGCAATTTAGTGAGAAATGCCCAATGTTCGGGATATTTTTCTCTTATTTCTCTCCTTACTGCCGCTCGACTGCCTGAAGCCTGGGCCAGGGAAGCAGGAAGCAGCAGGTCGACGCCAAAGGGTTTATCTGTCAGTGAGCGCACAGCGGCTATCCGGCGATCAATTTCCGCAGCTGGAAGATTGGAACAGCCAAGGACGCCCAAACCACCAGCATTTGACACAGCCGCTACGAGTTCAGGTGGCGTTCCCATACCCCAAGAACCCATCCCAGCTAGAACGATCGGGTATTCAATCTCTAGAAGGTCGCATATGGGAGTGTGGAGAATGGTCATTATCAAAATCTCGAAAACAAACTAAACGACAGATTAATTCTCGCTGACTTTTCAATGTAAGCAAATACACAATCTTTTGAGCTCGAATAAATGTGAAGCACAAATGCAGAGCCTTCTTTGCCACATTTATCCCATTAATTTTCCCCAAACTTGCAGTACTGATTGATTTTACCCATCTAGCCGAGCGCGAATGGCGCGAAGATCCTGCCAGGCTTGTTTTTTTTGGGCAGGCTGACGCAGGAGGAATGCAGGGTGGAATGTAGGCAAGGCTGGGATAGATAGGCCGTTTGGTTCATTGCGCGTTTGGAAATCAATCCATCGACCGCGGAGGCGAGTTATGCCAGTCGTCTCATTCAGTAAGCTTTGAGCAGCTGGTCCACCAAGAAGCACCAGCACTTTTGGACCAATCAGCTCAATTTGTCTCAACAAAAAGGGTAGAGTCGCATTTCGCTCTTCTGGTGTAGGCGTTCTGTTTCCAGGCGGACGCCAATACAAAGTATTGGTCATGTAGACTTCTGAGCGATTAAGGCCGATCGAGGCCAGCATTCGGTCAAGTAACTTTCCACTAGGTCCAACGAATGGGATTCCTTGACGATCTTCTTCGGCGCCAGGAGCCTCGCCAATCAACATTAATTTTGCTGACAGTGCTCCATCACCAAAAACTGTATTTGTAGCAAAGCGCTTGAGCGTACCCCCGTCAAAACCTTCAAGGCGTTGGCGTAGATCTTCTAAAGTTGATACGCTTTTAAGGTCTTCGAAAGAGGTTTTTAATTGCCCTGAGTCAACTAGCCTGACAGGCGGGGTGGATTCATTAGAACGTGTTTGGGCCGGTGATTGAGCCCTAAGTTTTTCAGTAATTGGCGGATCTGAACTTTCAAAACGGTTCCAAGGAACACCTTGAACGACGTCGGTTGCCCCTGCTTCCACTTGCCAACGCAACATTGAAAGCAACGTTTGCTGGTCTAGTCCGTCTATTGATTCGTTCGCCACCATGGCGCTGTTATAACTCCTGCCCTATCTTTAAAACATATGTATACTTTAGGTTGATGCGTTAGCGTCGCCAAGTAACTGTACTGGGAGAGATAAGAGCGTCATGGAACGGGAGAGTATGGAGTTTGATGTCGTCATTGTTGGTGGAGGACCCGCGGGACTGTCAGCAGCAATCCGTCTAAAACAACTCGCGGCCGAGTCAGGTAGTGACATTAGCGTTTGTTTGCTCGAAAAGGGCTCTGAAATCGGTGCGCACATTCTTTCTGGTGCTGTGCTTGATCCGCGCGCATTAAATGAGCTTTTACCCAATTGGAAGGAATTAGGAGCACCGCTTAACACGCCAGTGAAACGCGATAAGTTTTTATTCTTAGATAAGAAGGGTGGTTTTCGGGTTCCTGAGTTTGCAATGATGCCTGCAATGAAAAACCATGGGAATTTCATTGTCAGTCTAGCAAACGTTTGCCGATGGCTGGGTGAGCAAGCAGAAAGCGTTGGAGTTGAGATTTATCCGGGCTTCGCAGCCGCTGAGGTGTTGTTTCACAGCGATGGCTCAGTCAAAGGCGTTGCCACTGGGGACATGGGAATAGGAAAGGATGGAGAGCCTAAGGCTGGTCATGAACCAGGTATTGAACTCCATGCTAAATATACTTTCTTTGCCGAGGGGTGCAGAGGCCATCTTGGCAAGCAGCTCATGGAAACATTTAATCTTCGAGATGAAGCCCAGCCGCAAACTTATGGAATAGGGATTAAGGAGTTATGGGAAGTAGACCCAGAGAAGCATGAGCAAGGTCTTGTCATGCACACCGCTGGGTACCCCATGGATCGAAATACGTATGGGGGTTCATTTCTCTACCATCTTGAAAACAATCAAGTAGCATTAGGTTTTGTAATTGGCCTCGATTACGAGAACCCATACCTTTCACCCTACGATGAGTTTCAACGCTGGAAATCTCATCCAGTTATCAAGCAAACCTTAAAAGGAGGTAAGCGCATAGCTTATGGTGCGCGTGCATTAAACGAAGGCGGCGTTCAATCTCTTCCAAAATTAGTGTTTCCGGGAGGTTGTTTGATCGGATGTGATGCAGGCTTCCTAAACATGCCCAGGATCAAGGGAAGTCATGCCGCCATGAAGACAGGTATGCTGGCGGCAGAGGCTGCTTTTGAGCGTGTTTCAAAGGGTTCAGAGGGCCGAGATGAATTGACAGAATACCCAGAGGCTTATCGGGCTTCTTGGTTACATAAGGAACTTTGGTTAGCTAGAAATGTTCGACCAGCATTCAAATGGGGCCTGATTGGCGGCACCCTATACGCAGGGATTGACCAAGTGCTCCTCCGTGGTCGTGCTCCTTGGACATTGTCGCACCACGGTCCTGACCATGCTGCGATCAAGCCAAAATCAGAATTTAAACCAATTGATTATCCGAAATATGATGGTGAGATTACTTTCGACAAACCATCTTCTGTGTATTTGTCTGCGACAAATCATGAAGAGGATCAGCCAGTACACCTGACCTTGAAAGATCCATCGGTACCAATTCAAACAAACCTCGAATTATATGATGCGCCAGAACAACGATATTGCCCTGCGGGGGTGTATGAGATTGTTGCTGATAACGGAGAGCCGAGATTGCAGATAAACGCTCAGAACTGCGTTCACTGCAAAACTTGCGATATTAAGGACCCAACTCAGAATATTGTTTGGGTAACGCCAGAAGGTGGCGGAGGACCAAATTACCCTAACATGTGATCGTTCTATGGGACGTTTACTTTTTCTCTATTCTTTTTTGGCCTTCGGCGTCGCGACGCAAGCAATTTGTTCTGCTTCTGCGGCGCCAGCGGGGTTTGCTTCTGCTTATCTCTCCGGATTAGTAGCTGAGCAAAGAGGAGAAATCGGCAGGGCCTCTACTTACTTCGCGCATGCACAAGAGACGGCACCAGAAACACCAATGCTCCAAAGGCGTGTTATGCGTTTGCAGCTTTTGGAAGGCCAATTTGATTCGGCAGCGAAAGCAGCCCGGCTTATGGCCAAATCAGGTGATGATAACTTTCCTACAACACTTATTCGTTTAGTAGATTTCCTTAGAGATGGAAACTTTAAGGGTGCCCTCAATCTCGTAAACAGGCCAGGATCTAATGGTTTGTCCCCTGTGGTTATGGTTCTGGGAAGGGCTTGGTCACTAGCAGGAGAGGGAAAGGTTGATGAAGCGATTAAGGTCCTTACTGACTCAGCTAAAGAAAATCCGGATTTACAAACATTATTTCTATTGCACGCTGCTTTTTTGGCAGAACAAGCTACTCGTTTAGATATTGCGCGCTGGCTGTATGAAGAATCCCTTTCAGCAGCCGAAGCTGAGAAACAGACCATTTCACCTCGATTAATTCATGCTGTTTCCGGATTCTTTGATAGGAGGGGCATGTCAACAGAAGCGGCAGAGGTGCGCGCAAAAGGATTTCCTTCCCTCGACATTATGTCTCCAGCACAGTCAATTGTTACATCTCCTACTGAAGGCTTCGCAGAAGCCTTGTTCAATATTGCCGGAAGTCTCTACGGAGACCGGCAATACATACAGGCTCTGAGCTACACTAGATTATCGGAAGTTCTCCGGCCGAATGATCCATCTGTACGTTTTACAACAGCTCAAATTTTAGAAGCTTTAGGCAGATACATGGACGCGGTTGAAGCATATGAATTGGTTCCAAAAGTAGGGTCATACGGCTGGAAATCTAGGCTGCGTCTGGCGGAAAGTCTTTCAGACGCCGGAGATAGTGAAGGCGCTATAAAGGCGATGCGCCATCTGCTTGATATGGAGCCAGATGAGCCTCAGGTAGCGTTAACGCTTGGAAATATCTTGCGCGCCCATAATTACTTTCCTGAGGCTGTAAAAGCTTATGATGAGGCTGTTCGTCGTCAGGCAAAACTTGGTAAAATTGATGCGTGGCTTCACTACGCGCGAGGTGTTGCGCTTGATCGTTCAGGTCGTTGGCCTGAGGCAGAAAAAGAATTTCTCGAATCTCTCAAGATGCTATCAGAAGAGCCATTGATATTGAATTATCTGGGCTACAGCTGGATTGATCGTGGAGAAAATATAGAGCGTGCATACGCTATGGTTGCTCGCGCAGTAGAATTAAGACCGGATGATGGTTTCATTCGTGATAGCCTTGGGTGGGCAGAGTTCCGAACTGGGAAATTTGAAAAGGCGGTTATTACGTTAGAGCTCGCCATTGAAATGCAGCCTATTGATCCCGTCATTAACGAACACTTGGGCGATGCTTATTGGCAGGTAGGTCGCTTCCGTGAAGCTCGCTTCCAATGGAGGCGCGCACTCTCGTTTGAGCCTGAGGATAAGCAAGTTTCAATAATCGAAACAAAATTAAAGTGTGGATTCGATGGCTGCCTAACCCCTATCGATGCCAGTAACAAGAGCGATAATGGTAACTAAAAGCAGTTGGCAAATTTCACGGGCTCCTGCAAAGGTGAATCTTAGCCTTAAGGTTGTGGGGCGCCGAGCTGATGGCTATCACTTGCTTGATAGCATCGTTGTATTTTCAAATTTTGGAGATCATCTGGCGCTTAAGCCTACACTATCTGCGCCAACTCTAAGTATTAGAGGGCCATTCGCGAGTAACCTTGAAAGTTCCCCAGAGAACAACCTGGCTTTCTTAGCAGATCGTGCATTTGTTGAGGCATTTGGCGGCACTCGTTGTGACATACGACTCTGGAAACGCTTGCCAACGGCAGCAGGCATCGGTGGTGGCTCTGCCGACGCTGCAGCGGTCTTGCGCTTAAAGGCCAAGCTAGCTGGAATACCTTTAAATGATACCGACCTTAACATGGTTGCCCTTTCATTGGGCGCTGATGTTCCAATGTGCTTGCGGGGTAGATCGGCGCGTGTGGGGGGTATTGGAGAAACACTGATTGAAGCCCCTATAATGCCCGCGCTTCCTTCAGTATTGGTGAACCCAGCAGTGATGCTTCCAACACCGTCGGTCTTCAAACTGCGATCTGGTCCTTTTTCAACTTCAACAACGCTGCCCGAGGCTTGGAATGATTTGTGTGAGGTTTCGGAAGCCGTTAATGACCTTGGGAATGACTTAATGCAGGCGGCTATTCACATAGAGCCTGTCATAAAAGAAGTTTTGTCAAACCTCAAAGCAATGGCAGGCCTAAACGTGGCCTCAATGAGTGGCTCTGGTGCTACATGTTTTGGTTTATTTGATGATTTAAAATCTGCACGCCAGGCTGCACACGTACTTAAGCGTCGATGGCCAGGCTGGTGGGTTGCTGAGACGGTATTGAATCCATAATACTTACTTCGAGATTCTTTAAGGTAGCAGTAAATTAGATGGAGGCCTCTATGGAGAGAGAAGCAGCCTTATGGCCTAGAGGTGCGAAAGCGGCTGGAGCCAAGCCGCTTGCAAAGCGCCTAGACAGTCTTGAAGGCAAAACTGTTGCCTTTCTTTGGGATTATATGTTTCGCGGCGACGAAATTTTTCCACTTATAGAACGTGAACTGTCCTCCACGTATCCTGGCATTAAATTCATTGGATACGACCATTTTGGCACCACGCATGGAGGTGGTGAAAGAGAGGTTATTCGCACTCTTCCAGAACACATAAAAACACTTGAGATAGACGCAGTCGTCTCAGGTATGGGTTGTTGAGGTAGCTGTACGCCCGCCGTGTTGCGGGCGAGTGCAGCTGCTGAAGCCGCCGGCATTCCAACGGCAAGCTTAGTTTGCGATGGTTTTCTGGGCCAGGGTCGCTCTACAGCAGCTGGTATAGGGATGCCAAATATTCCACTGGCGCAGGTTACTGGTCATGTCGATGTCCAGACAACTGATGAGTTAGTCTCAAACATAGTTGGTGTTACCGTCCCAGCAGTAATCAAGGCTCTTACTGAAGATCCACCGCCTGTTGCTTCTCCTACTGAGCCAAAGCCAACAGATGTTGTATTTCAGGGTACCTTTGACGAAGTGAACCAGTATTTCTACGAGAATGGCTGGACAGATGGACTTCCCATAGTACCGCCTACGCTAGAGCGGGTCCAAGCATTTTTGAAGTTTACTGATCTTCCTCAAGATACGGTGCTCGGCCAGGCACAGCCCGACAATAGAATTGCGACCGTTTGGAATGCAGCAGTAAACGGCGTTATGGCGGGATGTAAACCAGAATATATGCCGGTGATGGTAGCTGCCATTCAGGCAATGTGTGATGAGGAATATGGGGTTGAGCACTCTGGAAATACACCAGGGGCGGAAACTTTGTTGATTCTAAATGGCCCCATAGCCCAAGAGTTAGGATTCAATGCAGAGCAGGGAGTGCTTCGCGATGGCATTATGGCCAACACAGCTCTTGGGCGTTGGTGGAGGCTCTGCCTGAAAAACATTGCTGGTTTTCGCCATCAACAAACTGACAAAGCAACCTTTGGGGGAACCTGGAAGGTTGCTATGGCGGAAAATGAGGACGTTTTGCAAGAAATTGGCTGGCCACCAATGGCCGCTGAGTTTGGATATAAACTTGGTGAAAATGCTATCTCTATCGCTCGATTTACTGGTGGAGATGTTGTTACTAGTGTTTTTGGGGATAAGGCGGAGTCTATTCTCCCCTATTTGGCAGATGCGCTTGCACGTATATCGGCTTGGCAACTTGTTTTCACTGTTGGCATGTCGACGGGGACTTATCGCCCTCTGCTAATCATTTCTCCAATTTTAGCACGAACTATCGCTAAGTCTGGGTGGTCTAAAGATCAGGTGAAAGACTATCTGTTTGAGCACGCTCGAATTCCAGCTCAAAAGTTCGAAAAATACATGGGTGAATATACTAACCTAATTCCAGGACGCCGAACTCTCTATGACATGGCGCAGAAGGGAGAGGCACCGCCAGTTTTTGGCGTGTCAGATGATCCAGAAAGATTGGTACCTATCGTCTGTGAGGCTAAAGATTTTCTGATCGCAGTTTCTGGAGATCCAGGACGAACAAATGCCTATGTAATGAGCCATAATGGGCAGCTTGGTTATACTGTTGGGGCTGGTATTAAGACCCCACAGAATTGGCCAGCTTTGCTCGACGATCTGGACTAAGTATTTGAACTTTGTGTTGTTGCTGGTGATGCTATCAATACCAGGGCCATAAAAAGTGCTGGGATAGCTATGAGGGCATAGCCAACTATATAGCTTCCGCTGGCTAGCCCCAGTCCGAATAGCATCGGGTAGAACACTTGACCTGCTGAGCCAAAAGCAAGGACCCCACCCGTCATGCGTCCCGCTTCTCCGGGCTGCGCTAGGCGAGCGGCTTCAGATAACAGGACACCATGCCAAGAAAGAACCGATAGGCTTATAAGACCCATCACACCAAAAATTTGCCAATCTTCCCACCCAGTTCTGAAGAACCCCATGGTTATGGTTGAGATTGCCATCATCGCTGCTAAACAGGCTAGCAGCATTTTTGGTTTTATAAGGGTGCTACCGACCCAACCCCAAAGTATTCGGGCTGGTACGGCTATTAGTGCTGCAGCGCCAAAAAGAGGACCAGCCTCTTCAACGGTATAGCCCAGGGCCTCGTGCAAGTATGTTACGCTAAAGCCCATAAAAATTGACTGCATTCCTACAAAGCAAAAAGCCGCCATGGCTAGAGAACGCATTTCCGGGGCATTTAGCACTTGTCGAATGGTTATAGGGAAGTCTGAAAATTTTGGACGCGCTGTTGGGTCTCGGTCTGCGTCAAATTCTTCGCGTAGGGGCTGTAATGCTACCGCAATTAAAATGCAAACACATGCAAGCCCAAGAAGAGCTGGCCTCCAGCCTAATGAAGCTGCAATTGGAGCCAGAACCATACCAGAGATGGCTAGCCCTGCGGGCACGCCGGTTTGCTTAATTGAAAAAACTAGCGGTGCCCATTTGGGGGGCGCATATTTGGCAAGGATCTGTGAGCTTGCGGGAGTTGCAACGGTTGAGCCTGCACTGTTCAAGAAAATACCTAATATCAGTGGAGGAAGCGCTAACCATGGCTGTGCTAGCAAAGCGGCAGCTGCAAGGCCAATTGCCATAGCTAAACAGCCAATTTGGCTTGTGCGGAGCGCACCCCAGCGACGCAAAGCTCCACCGCATCCTGCCATCACCAGGATAGCAACAGCTGCGTAGCTCCAGGTGTAGCCGAGTACTACCTTAGGATCGATTCCTAAGTCAGCCGCCACAGTTGGAAACATTGCGGGCATCCCAAGCTTCGCAGTAGTCGCTATAGTCTGCTGGATTAGCATAGCTACGATGGCAATAATTAAAATTGGCATAGGCCAGAAAGCTCAGGTTGAATTAGGTTAGTGTCAACGGAGACTGTGAGATGTCAGATTACAAGACTTTTGGGTTCACGCCAGAACAGGTAATGATCCGCGACAATGTGCTAGGGTTGCTTCAGGATGTCCTCCCACAGCAAAAAATAGCAGACCTTGATCTCAACAAAACTGAACCTCAAGAAGCTTATGAGGCGCTAGCTGACGGGGGATGGCTGGCTCTACCTTTTGGGGAAGAATGGGGCGGGGCTGCTGCTACAAATAAAGACATGGCGGTATTTATTGAAGCGATAGGCTACTGGCATTATGGAATTCGATCCGCTTACATGACTACAGTGATTTATGGCGGAGGACATTTGCAACATCATGCTTCGCCCGAATTACGAGCTGAAATGTTGCCTAAATTGATAGAAGGCAAACTCCGCATGGCTATTGCCTATTCGGAGCCAGAAAGTGGGTCTGACGCTGCTGGCATCCGAACCCGAGCTACCAAAGTTGGCGATGGGTATAAAATTAATGGCCAGAAGATTTATACTACTAACGCCCATGTTGCCGACTATTTGGTGGTTTCAGTCAAAACAGATATCGAAGCAGGCCGGAGAGGCCTATCTTTAATTATTGTAGATACCAAGGCTGAGGGCGTTGATATTCGCCCGATGGATTCACTTGGGACACGAACCTCGCGCCCAAATGAGGTTTTTTTTGACGATGTTTATGTGCCTAAAGAATATCTTCTAGGAGAAGAGGGCTCGGGCTGGCCTATGCTCATGCGGGGACTTAACCAGGAGCGCTTGTTGTTGGCTGCAAATGGTGGGGGTGCTTCTCTTCGTTGTATCGATGTTTCTCGGGCTTTTGCACGGGAACGTTCCGCATTTGGCAGCAAAATAGCCAACTATCAGGCCATTAGTCACAAATTTGCTGATATGCATGCTTTAACGGAGGCTGCACGACTGGTTACATTCCATGCCGCCGAGATGCTCGACGCGGGGGAAAATGCTGTTTCTGAAACTACAACGGCGAAGATAGTGGCAACTGACAATAACTATCGAGTTGCGGATCTTGCTATGCAGGTTATGGGGGGCGCGGGTTATGTAGATGGTGAGATGCAGCGTCTCTTTAGAGAAGCCCGCCTTGGCCCAATTGGTGGCGGATCGAATGAAATTCTTCGAAATGTGCTTGCAGCAAGAATGGATTTGCGAGGTTAATCCAAATAACGGTGCTTGATATGTGTTTCAAATGCATCTGTTGAAAGAGGTCTACCGGTTACTGCTGCGATTAGGTCATTGCTCGACGCGTGGAGGCAGCCTTGGCTATGGATTTCCCTTGCCATAAAATCTTGGAGGCTACTGTAGTCACCATTTCCAAGTTCGGTTGCTAGCTTTTCCTTCCCTATTTCCTTTTCTGCTGTTTGGAAGAGCTGTGCGGCAGTAAGAGCGCCAAGAGTATATGTTGGAAAATAGCCAAATGCTCCGTCGAACCAATGTATGTCCTGTAAACAACCCTCTAGGTCGTCCGGTCCTGGAAGACCTAGGTGAGTTTCTAGATGGTCATTCCAGGCGGTTTTGAGATCCTTGGGTTGAAGGTCACCTGATATCAGACCTTGCTCTAACTCAAAACGAAGGATTATGTGGATTGGATACGTCACTTCGTCTGCTTCAACCCTGACATAGCTTGGTTGAACAAACTGCAAGGCGCGCCGAACGTAATCTGCAGATGTTCTGTACCCAGCCTCATTCAGAATACCTGAGAGGAAACTGCTCATTTCCCGGGAGCGCCCTGCTTGCATTTCGAAAGTTAGTGATTGGCTTTCGTGCATTGTCATCCCCGCGGCAGCACCTACAGGCTGATTGCGCCAGACCTTTGGTTGGCCTCGGGTATAAGCGGCATGGCCAGCTTCATGAAGGACTGCCATTAAGCCAGAGAGAGCATCATCCTTATCCCAACGAGCTGTAATTCTGGCATCTTCGATGGTGCCTGTTGAGAAAGGATGAATGCTCTCATCCATTCGACCATGTTCAAAGTCAAAACCTATAGTTTTAAGCAATCGTATGCCCATTTTTCGCTGATCTGTAACATCAGCTCTAATGGCCGGTTCTGATGGCCATTTCCCCTGCTTTTCAATGATCTCTGGAATTATTTCAGCTAGGAACTGACTTAGACGATCAAAAATGGTCTCAATCTCATTTGCCTTGCGGCCGGGGTCATATTGATCGAGTAGTGCATCATAAGGTGAGAGAGCCTTTGCATCCCCTAAGGCCGCGGCTTCTTCGCGTACAAGATTAACTAGTGGTTCAAATGCTGGTAGCACTACATTAAAATCATTCTCATTCCGTGCTAGACGCCAAGCGGTTTCCGACTTTGCCTTAGCGTGAGCGAGGGCAGTTACTAGTTCTGGGGATACTGCTGTTGCAGCTGTGTGCATTCGCTGCATTTCGCGAAAATTGGCTTGATACCAAACATCATCTTTAACAGAAGCCGTTGCTAGGAGGTCCCCTATCTCTGGGTTGGATATGATTGCATGTGAGGCTTCAGCAAGTACTGCCAATTGTTCACTGCGATCCAGGATTCCTCCTTTTGGCATAGTTACGCTTTGATCCCAATGGAGCCAGCTGGCAGCTTCATCAATGCGAATTGCACGAGCAAAACGTTTTTCCAGTTCCTGCAGTGCAGTCACGATAGCCAAGTTCTCCGATTTATTTTTAATGTAGCCGGACTTGCGGGGGTGTAACACGGATTTGAGCGATTTGGTTCCGTGCACGGCGTAATATACGGAAACGGTATCGGTGGAATTCGAAGGTTTGCCCTACTTCAGGGAGCATTCGCGCTTCGTGCATAATTAGGCCAGCCAGCGTTGTTGCATCGTCGTCTGGTAAGTTCCAGTCAAATTCACGATTCAAATCCCTAATGTGGGTAGCTCCCGGCACCATGTAACTTCCATCAGGCTGTCTCCGAACTCCCGCAAGTGGAAGGTCATGTTCATCGGCAATATCACCAACAATCTCTTCGAGTATGTCTTCAAGGGTCGCCACTCCCATGAATGCTCCATACTCGTCAACAACAAGAGCAAAATGCTCTCTCCTCCGACGAAACTCCTGAAGTTGGTCTAACAAAGTAGTAGATTCAGGAACAAACCAGGGGGGAGAGGCTACTTTGTTGATTTCAATTCCTGCCGGATTGCCGCCTGCAGCTTGGACTGCACGCAGCAGCGCTTTAGCGTGAAGAACCCCAACAATATTTTCAGCGGATTCCTGCCAAATAGGAATTCTAGTATAAGGGCTAGAGAGGACTTCGGTCACGATTTCTTCTGAAGGCCGACTGCCATCTACCATCACGACTTTGCTTCGGTGCGTCATCGCCTCACCTACTTCCAACTCTGCCAGTTCTAAGATGCTGTGCAGCATCTGTCGTTCAGACTGACTTTCTTCATCGCCGTGATGCATATCAATGGCGCCGCGGAGTGCTTCCTGTCTTTCCTCCACCGCCTCAATGGCGCGATTATCAATATTTTTACTGTCACTAAAAATACGAAGAACGCAGTTAACTATCCACTGGATCGATCGCGAAATTGGTGCCAGGAAGCCCACGATGAATCGGACTGCTGGTGCTACCGCTAGAGCGGCTCGGTCTGGGTGATTTATAGCGAAAGTTTTTGGTGCAACCTCAGAAAAGATTAAAACAAGCAGTGTCATGCCCAGCGTCGCATAAGCCACACCAGCTTCGCCAAAGAGCTTTATTAGTGCATTCGTTGCAATGGATGCGGCTAGAATGTTAACGAGGTTGTTACCAAGTAGCAGGGCACCTAACAAATCTTCCTTACGGTCACCCAGTCTGCGAACCATCCGCGCGCGTTTGTCACCCTTACGAGCAAGATGATGCATCCGAGGTCTGTTAACAGCAGTGAGTGCTGTTTCAGAACCTGAGAAGAATGCTGACAATAATAAAAGAAATAGAATTGTAAGGATTGAAAGCCAAAATTCCCAATCCTCACCGATTAGGAAATTTGTTTGATCGATCATGGTGATAACGCCTCGCTCAAAGTCGCTTTAATCGCGGCTACTTCTGAATTGGGACATACAAAGGCTTTCCCAATTCCTCGGGCTAGAATGAGTGTTATATTGCTATCAACCGATTTTTTATCAGCTTTCATTCTTTTTAAAAGCGCCTCTATGGTTGGCACAGATTGGTTTCCAGTTAGATCAGGGCGCACGGGAAGGCCAACAGCTTTTAAGCTTTCACAAACTCGGATTGACTCTTCTTTACTGATCAACCCTAAGCGAGCGGAATGATGGAACGCCAACGCCATCCCTATTGAAACAGCCTCTCCGTGTAATAGACTACCATTGTAACCGGCTTCTGCCTCGAAGGCGTGACCAAAAGTGTGCCCGAGATTTAACAGGGCTCGTTGCCCGGCTTCTCGCTCATCTGCAGCGACAATCTCTGCTTTCGCACGGCAGCATTCTGATACAGCGCTTGCCATTAATTCGAGGTTACCGGAAAGAGCTGCAGCGCCGTTTGAGTCCAGCCATTCGAAGAAATTAGGCCTGTTTATTAAACCATATTTGATAACTTCAGCATATCCTGCAAGCAAATCGCGTCTGGGTAATGTTTGTAGAACGTCGAGATCCGCTAGAACTAGTTTAGGTTGATGAAAGGTACCTACCAGATTTTTCCCAGCGCCTAGATTGATGGCGGTTTTCCCTCCAACGGAACTATCTACTTGGGCTAGCAAAGTAGTGGGTATCTGAACAAAATCCAGACCGCGTAATAACACTGATGATGCAAATCCTGCCAAATCACCTATGACGCCACCGCCCAAAGCGACAACTGTTGTGCGTCGATCGATACCAAGTGAGAGAGCCTGCTCTAAAAGGTTAGAAAACGTATTAAAGGATTTACTTGCCTCACCGGGAGCGACCTTAATGAGCTCAGTACGGAAACCGCAGACTTTTAGGCTTGCAGAAAGGCGGGGCCAATGAAGGCCAGCGACGCTTGCATCGGCTACGACAAGAAGTCGATCATGACACCCAACGGCGCGTATATGTTCCCCTGCTCGATCAAGAAGCCCGGATCCTATAAGGATGTCATAGCTTCGTTCATTCAGGTCCACGCGAACAGTTTTGTAGCTCATTTGGGCTCCACTGGTGCGACTACACCAATTTCAATCAGCTTTGCTTCAGCAGTACTTGCTGTGGTGTCGACCGACGTGTCATTACTACTGATAACGATATCAGCTTCAGAATACGATGAAAGTCGGGCATTCAG
This sequence comes from Rhodospirillales bacterium, assembly GCA_008081395.1. Taxonomy (GTDB): domain Bacteria; phylum Pseudomonadota; class Alphaproteobacteria; order Bin95; family Bin95; genus VMCJ01. Next base: position 18,750 of record VMCJ01000011.1, read on the forward strand.
GAGTTTTTCTAATTCTGCTCTTGGGTCCGAGACGTACAGCATTGGCCTGTTTGTTCTCCGTGAGACGCGCTGAAATAGCGTGTCCAAATCAGTGTCGATCCAGATACTGGCAGCTCTCTCCTTGGTTTTTTTTCGTGTTACTGGGTCTGCAAATGCTCCTCCGCCTAACGCGAGGATATGAGGAGGGTCATCTAGAAGGCGTGATATTACTCGACGTTCACCTTCTCGAAATCCTGCTTCGCCTAATGAACTAAATATTTCTGGAATTGTGCATCCCGCAGCACGTTCAATTTCTGTATCCGCATCTAAAAATTTAGCTTCTAAGCGCTGCGCAAGTTTTCGCCCGATAGTGCTTTTGCCAGCTCCCATCATTCCCACTAGGACGACAGTGCGTTTTAGTCGGTAAGGTTTGTTTAGTTTGGCTTCTTTGGAATTCATTTCGTCTCGACAATCCGTCATGGAATCGCCATGGTTTGCTTTTTATATTAGCACATAACGTAAGCAGGCTCCTCTAAAGGCTGCTTCGCCGCTGATAATGGCCTCGTGCGTGGGAGAAGATTTGTGATCGGCCGAGTTTTGGGGTTTTTAGTGTTATTGATAATAGTAGTATTGCTTGGTGGCGCTGTCTTCCTTGCTTACTGGGATATTCCAGCTTCGACTTCAACAGTAGAGAAAGTGCTGCCGAATGAGCGTTTTCCAGACTAGATTCATCGTAGCTTTATCATTTGTTTTAACGTGTGGCTCAGCGATTGCCCAGGATGAAGTTAAAACAAGCCAAATTGCAGGAGGTCTTGATGTTGCTGCCGTAGGAGCTCTTGGCTCTGAAGAGGCAAGAATGCCAAGTAATATATGGTCTGGTTCAAATAGGGCGGTTGTTGCTCAACTGGTGTCTGATTTGCCGGTCCGAATTAGTTCACCTACGCTTGCAGATGTAACCCGACGTGTATTGGCGGCGGCAGCTGAGCCGCCTGCGGGTGATCAATTAGTTCCTAATTTTGCTCACGTTCGAGCAAACGCTTTACTGCGTATTGGGCATGCTGATCTTGCGGCTCGTATAATTTCTGGTCTTCCAAGAGTAGGTCGCCAGGAAGAAAGTGATATTACTCTTATTAAAGCAAATCTTTTAACTCGAGACGTAGCGGGCTCCTGCGAAGTGGCACGCGAGCGGTTAGGCAGAGCTAAGTCTTCCATATTTGCAAAAGTGAATGCTTTTTGTGATGTTTTATCTGGCGATATAAGTCGCGCGCATTTTAGTGCCGCTCTTGTAGCTGAACTTGCACCAGAAGATAGTGCCTATTTTGAGCTTCTGGGACTGCTCTTCCATGAAGGTGCAAAACCAGGTCCTGCAATCGGAAATTTAATTAATCCTTCTCCCTTACACAGAGCTATGCTGGCTACTGCAGGTTTATCGCCCGAAATCTTACCTGCGGGAGGCCTCCCTGACCCGTTTTCCGAAGATGCAGTTGCGGTTGAGATGCTTTTGGCAACGGATCCAATAGCAAGTCCGGCTTTGCGGCAAGAAGCTGGCCAGTACTCAATTCTGGCAAATGCTTTGAAGATTGAGGATGCTCGCCAACTTCTTATGGTTGCTGGTTCCCCCGATGCACCTTTTGGGCTTGCTGAAGTTGTTAGGATATCTAGTGGTTCTGAACGCGCAATTGCGATGGGTCAGTTTTTGGATATAGCAAGAAATTCAGCAGCTGCGGCAACGATGGCAAGGCTTGCCTTACCAATACTCACTAATCTTCCAACGACCGATATCAGTCCTGAAATAGGTGGAAAAGTTGCTCGCGGTCTCGTCTTAGCTGCGGCAATAGATATGGCAAAGGGTTGGTTGGATCAGCTGGAGGCAGCTTCTGCAAGTGAAGAATTGGTCAAGCTTTCACAGGTCCTCGCGATCGCTAGTGGCAGAGATTTAAAACCTTTTACCGGGGAAGAGGCTCTTGTCTGGGTAAAAGCAATGGATCCCGCGTCTATAGCTGAAAAAGCCTCTCTGCTTGAGCTATTGCGCCGATCAGTTGGCTTGACCACATCACCAGTACTTGAGGCCATTGGATTGGTAACAGACGTAAAATCAACTATCCCACCTTCTGATTTAATGCCCTTAGAGGTGGCTGGGGCTGAGAAGCTTGTTGGGGAAACCATTTTGCGCGCGGTAAAATTTGTTAGCAACGGAGGTCAGTCAGACCAGCCTTTGCGGCTGGCAGCTGCCTCAAAAGCTCTGTTTGAGGTTGGACTTATAGATGAAGCGCGTTTGATAGCAGCGGAGGCTGCTATTATGGGTGGCTTGTGAGTGTTACCTGGCCATCTTGAACAGTTTTTTGAGATGCTTCTTGCGGAGCGGGGAGCAGCTAAAAACACAATAGAGGCCTACCGCCGTGACTTAGTTGCCGTTGCTGAATATCTCCTACCGCAAGCCTTAGATACTATTACCTCTGTTGGGCTCACAGATTACTTAAGTTCGATTGCTGAGGAGGGAATGAGCCCGCGTACCAGTTCTCGGCGGTTATCAGCTTTGCGTCAGTATTTTGGGTTTCTCGTTCAAGAAGGCATCCGGACCGACAATCCAACCATTAAAATTGACAGGCCAAAGCTTGGGCGACCCTTGCCAAAATATCTAACTGAATTTGAGGTTGAAGCTTTGCTGACGGCCGCACGCTTACAGCGCGGACGACATGGAAGACGGTTAACTTTAATTGTGGAGCTGCTTTACGCAACCGGGCTGAGGATTTCTGAGCTTGTGACATTACCAGCTAGCGCGGCAAAGGCACAGGATGCGTTGATAATTTATGGTAAAGGAGGAAAAGAGCGCCTGGTGCCCCTAGGAAGACAGGCAATCTCAGCGATGCAATCTTATGAAAAAGACAGAAACTCGTTTTATATGGGCCAAGGTGACAGCCCGTGGCTGTTTCCATCGCGAGGAAAGGGTGGTCATATATCAAGAAGACGAGTTGGGCAGATGCTTGATGAGTTAGCGGTTGAGGCTGGTATCGAGGTTCAAAAAGTCTCACCTCATGTCCTGCGTCACGCTTTTGCCACTCATCTTCTGCATAATGGGGCAGATTTGCGAACGGTTCAGGAGCTTCTAGGACATGAAGACCTTTCAACCACAGAAATATACACTCATATTCTGGACGAAAGAATGAAAAGCCTTGTTCTGCAAAAGCACCCCTTAGCCATTGAGTAATAGGGCAGCATCTCTAATCTCCACCGTCACGGTCAAGACAATCACCATTTTCGGGATGCAGAAATTAAGTCAATAATTCCTGTGGGTTGCTGAAAGAGCTTCTAAACCGTTCACGCAATTTGTTCAGGGCTCGTTTTTCAAGCTGGCGCACACGCTCTTTACTCACACCCAACTCTGCCCCAAGAGCTTCGAGAGTCAGTGTGTCTTCCTCTAATAGCCTTGCTTGGATTATCCGTGCCTCTCTTACCGGTAAGTCTGAAAGAGCGCTCTGGACCCAATCAGATCGTATTTCCGCATCTTTCGCTTCTATTGTAACGGCTTCGGGGGTCGGGCGATCATCTACCAGGTAGTCTTGCCAGGAAAGATCAGTCTCCTCTCCCACCGGAGCGTTCAACGACTGGTCTGACGCTGATAATCGGGCAGACATACCTTGTACATCACGCTCGGGCACCTTTAATTCTGCTGCGATTTCTTTACGCCCCGCATCATCAAGTAACTTTCCCGTTCGACCCTCAATCCTGGCGCGAAGCCGACGAAGGTTGAAGAAAAGAGATTTTTGCGATGATGTCGTTCCAGTTCTTACAATCGACCAGTTTCTCAGAATGTAGTCTTGCATTGCAGAACGCACCCACCAAGAAGCGTAGGTAGAAAACCTAATATCGCGCTCTGGTTCAAAGCGCGCGGCAGCCTGCATAAGACCTACATTGCCCTCTTGGATCAGATCAGCAAGTGGCAGTCCATAATTGCGAAACTTAACGGCCATACCAGCCACAAGACGACCATAAGAAGTAATCAATTCGTGTAAGGCTAGCTCGTCTTCTTCGTCACGCCAGGCCTTAGCTAAGGAAAGTTCTCGCTCTCGAGTGAGCAGAGGAGTGCTCATCGATGATCGAACCAGGCGCATTCCGTTGTTTTGCGATATATGGGTCATATTGAGTCCCTTCCTGGAGCAACATTATTTGCAACTCACAAGGGAATACGATGCTTTTAGCTTTGCGGATCACCCGCATACGCATTTTGAATCTAAATTTAAGATCAAAACGCAAAAAGCAGCTGACGGTTAGCCAGCTGCCTTTCTAGAATCACAGTCGCTTCTTAGGTTTAAGCTGCAGCTGATCGCAATTGGGCTACGATTTTCTCTTCTGCTGCCGCTTCATCAATTTTATCGATGGCAGCTACCTCACGAGTAAGCCTCTCCAATGCAGATTGATAAATCTGACGCTCACTATATGACTGATCAGGTTGGTCAGCATTTCTATGGAGGTCTCGCACTACTTCAGCAATCGACACTGGATCGCCAGAGTTAATCTTAGCTTCATACTCTTGCGCCCGACGGCTCCACATCGCTCGACGAACCCGAACTTTTCCAGTCAGAGTTTTCATTGCGACTTGAATATCTTTTTTAGAAGAAAGACTTCTGAGGCCTGCAGACTCAAGCTTGTCTAATGGAATCCGTAAGGTCATTTTCTCTTTTTCAAACTCTACAACTAGTAATTCTAGCTTTTCGCCAGCAATTTCTTGAGTTTGAACAGCTTTCACCTGACCGACCCCGTGTGCCGGATAGACAACGTAATCGCCAGTGCGATGTTTGGCAGCTTTGCTCATCAGTAATGTATAAGCCTCGATTTCAATATGGTCAGATTATAATATGTGCACGAAATGGTGAGGAAACACCTGTCTCGTAAGTTTAGATAGTAACGGTCTGTACTACAAAATTATGACAAAAAAAAGATAAATATGAAAACGATATGATCGGAATATTAAAAATAAAAATTATATAAAAAAACATTTTCTCCAATTCAAAAAAATAAAAAGTAAATTCAACAAAATTTTAAAAATTTCCAGAGTGTTATGTTTTCTATGATTTTATAATTTTATTTTAAATTCACGTATTTATCGCGTGAGAATTTAAGTGATACTTAATCGCAACAGAATTTTCCTACGAATTTTCTATTTAAATACACTATCAGTATTTGCTCAGTGCCTCTCGGATGCCTTCTAGCCCTGAATAACTAGCATCAATAATACCAAACTCAGTGATAAGGCCCGAGATGAGATGTGCCGGTGTAACATCGAAGGCATCATTGCGTGCATGGCTACTAGTGGGGGTCAAACGCACCTTTTGACGACTCCCATCATTAGCTTGGCCCCAAATATGGGTGACCTCGTCTTCTGCTCGTTGTTCGATCGGGATTTGCAATCCGTCTTCAAGTGTCCAGTCAATGGTTGGGGTTGGTAGAGCTACATAGAAAGGGATTTGATTGTCTTTGGCTGCAAGGGCCTTGAGATAGGTTCCTATTTTGTTGCAAACATCACCGTTCGCCGTTGTTCGATCGGTGCCAACGATGCATAGATCCACCAGCCCCCTTTGCATCAAGTGACCGCCAGCGTTATCTACAATCACATGGTGTGGAATTCCGTGAGCGCCTAGCTCCCATGCCGTGAGCGCTGCGCCTTGATTTCGGGGGCGGGTCTCATCAACCCAAACGTGTACATCAAGTCCTGCCTCATGGGCTTTGTAAATTGGAGCAAGCGCTGTGCCCCAGTCTACAGTGGCAATCCATCCAGCATTACAATGGGTCAATATATTGACTGGAGAGTTATTCTTTTTACCCGAAGCAATACTGCGAATAACTTCAAGCCCATGGTTACCAATGGCCTCATTAATGGCTACATCCTCATCGGCAATGGACGCAGCTTCAGACATTGCAACAGACGCACGGTTTGAAACTAACTGTCCAATAAGATGACTGTGCATGCGCTCCAATGCCCAACGAAGGTTGACTGCGGTTGGTCGAGTAGACAAAAGGGCTTTGAATGCCTTTTCAAGGTTGGCATCGCTGGGATTTTCTTTAAGAGCTATTGCTAAACCATAAGCGGCAGTAGCTCCAATCAATGGGGCACCCCGCACTTGCATGTCACAAATCGCTGTGATTACCGAAGTGAGATCTGCCAGTTCTTTTATTTGGACTTCATGTGGTAACAACGTCTGATCTATAATCCAAATACGGCCATCCTTTTCCCAAATCGAGCGATAACTCTTTCCATCGATTTTCATTTATTAAGCACCCTGCCTGCCACTGCATCGAGCATACTGATTAATTGCGGGTCTCGCTTTTCGGGCGGCGTCACTATTGCAACATCCAACGCTGTTTGACAGCCAGCGTGACAGGTCTGTGTGCGTTTGCCTAAGGCTGGAACAATATTTTTAATAATAGAACGAGCTTTAGCTGCATTTTCATGCAGAACTTTGATTACAGCATCGACCGTAACGTCGTTGTGTCCCTCATGCCAGCAATCATAGTCTGTGACCATTGCGACGGTGGCGTAGCAAAGTTCAGCCTCACGGGCGAGTTTTGCTTCCGGCATGTTGGTCATGCCTATAACATCACAGCCCCAAGCTCTATATAGCTGTGACTCTGCTCGCGTGGAAAATTGAGGTCCCTCCATTGCCAGGTAGGTGCCACCTCGGGTTACCGTTACTCCTGAAGCTGCGGCTGCGGCCTCTAGGGCATCACCCATTCGGGTACAAACTGGGTCACCTAGTGCAACGTGTGCGACACAACCCTCGTCAAAAAAACTTTTTTTCCTGGAAAATGTCCGATCGATAAACTGATCAACAATTACAAAATGCCCTGGAGGAAGTTCTTCCTTCAATGAACCTACCGCCGAAAGAGAGAGAAGTTCTGTGGCACCGGCGCGCTTGAGAGCATCAATATTAGCTCGATAGTTTACAGCGCTCGGGGGGAGGTGATGGTTGCGCCCATGCCTCGGCATAAATAACACAGCCTGACCGTCTAGGACGCCTTCCATGATCTCGTCCGAAGGTGTTCCGAATGGAGATTCTATTTTTCTCCAACGTCGCTCCTCAAGCCCATCAATATCATAAAGTCCACTGCCGCCGAGTATCCCAATTACTGGTGGTGTGCCAGGTTTTGCCGTCATGTTTTAGCCCCTACCCAGAAAACCAAAAGGCCGCTGCAATACATTTGCAACGGCCTTTGTACAACGTTTTAAACGTAGTTGGTTAGTGCACTTTTCGCCAAACTTCACGCTTCGCGAGGTACAGTAGAATGGTTAATATCACTAAGAAAATGATAACTTTAAAACCAGTCTGTTTCCGCTCTTCCAGCTTTGGCTCTGCAACGAAAGCAAGAAAATTGTTTATATCAGTCGTCATTTGTTCGACTGTTGCTGCTGTGCCATCATTATAAGTGACTGCATCTGGTGACAGAGGGGGAGCCATACTAATTTGATAGCCTGGATAATAGGCATTGTAGTATCGGCCTTCCCCGACTTCACATCCTGCAGGCGCATCCATGTAACCACCAAGAATTTTTGGAATATGTGCCTCAAAATCAGGGCGAGCTTTCACTATTAGGCTAAGGTCAGGAGGGATGGCACCCCCATTTGCCGCAGCTGCTGCCTTTACATTAGGAAATGGTTTTGGGAAGTGGTCCGATGGAAGAGCCCTTCTTAATACCACTTCACCCTCGTCATTTGGTGGGGCGGGGACTTCATACTCCTGGGCTACACCCTTGATTTCGTCTTCGGTTGCGCCGAGCGCTGACAAGTTACGAAATGCGAAGAGATTTAGGGAGTGGCATGAGGCACAAACGCCTCTGTATACCTCGAAGCCGCGGAGCGCTGAATCGTGATCATAATGGCCAAAAATCCCCTGAAAAGACCACTTTTGCTCTGGGATAGTGGGCAAAGTTTTTGGAGTACAGGCAGTTTCTTTTCCAGCTCCGGCTGCACTTGCAGTAGATGCAGGAATACTGGCGGATGCAAAAAGTATTAGGCCAGCAAAGAGAGAGGAAGAAATTTGTTTAAGGGTCATTTTTCTTCGTCCCTTCAAGCACTAGTGCCAGATGGCGATGGTTTTGAAATACTCAGGGGTAGATCAATTGGTCGCTCATATAAGCCAAGAAGTGGCAGCAAAATGATGAAGTGGGCAAAATAATATACAGTGCCTAGTCTGGACAGTACCACCCAGATACCTTCAGCAGGCATCGCTCCACAGAACCCCAATAATATACAGTCTGCTAAAAGAACCCAGAACAAGACAAAATACACTGGGCGGAATTTCGCTGACCGAATAGGTGAGCGGTCCAACCAAGGCAGCACGAAGAGCACTGCAATTGCGGCAAACATCGCAATAACTCCACCCAATTTATCTGGCACAGCTCTCAGGATCGCGTAGAACGGCAGGAAGTACCATTCAGGAACGATGTGGGCGGGGGTTACTAGAGGATTTGCCTCAACGTAGTTGTCAGGGTGACCCATATAATTGGGCGCAAAAGACACCACTGCCATAAAGATGGTGAGAAACACTCCCAATCCAAACATATCTTTAACTGTGTAATAGGGATGGAAGGGGATGGTATCACCCTTGTTCTTTATATCGATTCCGAGGGGATTGTTTGAGCCGTGCTGGTGCAAAGCTGCTATGTGCAAAATAACTACCCCAGCAATCACAAATGGTAGGAGAAAGTGCAAAGAGAAGAAGCGGTTTAGGGTTGGATTGTCTACTGTAAACCCGCCCCAAAGCCATGTGACTATGTTTTCACCAATCAGCGGAATAGCTGAGAACAAATTGGTAATGACGGTGGCGCCCCAGAAACTCATTTGGCCCCATGGTAAAACGTAACCCATAAAAGCGGTGGCCATCATCAATAGCAAGATGACAACACCAAGAATCCAGAGCAATTCTCGTGGAGCTTTGTAGGACCCGTAATAAAGTCCCCTAAAAATATGAATGTAAACAACGATAAAGAAGAACGACGCTCCATTCATATGAATGTATCGGATCAGCCAACCGAAATCGACGTCTCGCATAATTCGTTCTACTGAGGCGAAAGCATAATCCACATGCGCTGTGTAGTTCATCGACAGCACAATGCCCGAGACAATCATTATAACCAGACAGAACCCGGCGAGACTACCGAAATTCCACATATAGTTAAGGTTTCTCGGCGTGGGATACTCATGCAACTCATGATTAAGCATGGAGAATACCGGCAAGCGGTACTCAATCCACCGAACGATGGGATTCGAAAATTCAGGTGAGCTCATCGATTATGTGCCTCATCCGATCTTAATAACGTTTTCAGACAAGAACTCGTAAGGAGGAACAGCTAAGTTAGCTGGGGCTGGTCCTCTGCGAATTCTACCGGAGGTATCGTAATGGGAACCGTGGCAGGGGCAGAACCAGCCATCGTAGTCACCCTTCACGTCCCCTGTCTTTTGGCCAAGCGGTATACATCCAAGATGGGTGCATACGCCAACGATAACAAGCCACTTGGCTTCACCAGGCTTTACCCGTTCTGCGTCAGCTTGAGGATCTGGTAAATCGTCGAGGTTAACGCTTTGTGCTTCCTCTATTTCTTTAGCAGTCCGATGTCTAATAAAGGTTGGCTTTCCTCGCCAGACCACAGTTATTGATTGCCCCTCTGCAACTGAAGCTACATTTACCTCAGTAGAAGCTAAAGCAAGAGTATCTGCTGCGGGCCGCAGGTTTGACAGGAAAGGCCAAACTGCAGCGACTGTTCCAACGGCTGCCATTGCGCCTGTTGCCATAAAGAGGAAGTCGCGCCGTCCCTCATCCATGCCAACATCAGCGTCATGGTTCCCGGCGGCGTGTACCGGCTCCGACATAAACTACTACCTCGCAAAAAGGAAAATTTTACGACTAAGACTTAGCCCAGCCGCATATGTGAACCCAACCCGTTAAAGGTCCGAGCGTCATTATGACGCGCGATTTCCATAACGTTTAATATGTCTACGATTTTTCGAGAAAAAAGTCATTATAGGTTATGCGAATTGCTCTAATACAACCTGAAATTCCTCAAAATGTTGGAGCTGTAATCCGACTTGCCGCCTGTCTTGGGGTGAATGTTGATCTTATTGGTCCTTTGGGTTTTGTTCTGACCGACAAAAAATTGAAGCGAGCTGGCATGGACTACATTGACCTTGCAAAGATTCGCCGCTTTGACAGCCTGGAAGACTTTATAAGCACTATGACAGGACGGCTTATTCTTTTCACTACAAAGGGTGACATTGGGGCTTATAGTTTTAACTATAGATCAGGAGATGTGCTCGCCTTTGGTTCGGAGTCATCTGGCGCTCCTGCTTTAGCTCATTCATCAGCGGCGGCCCGTTTGGCGCTGCCAATGACCGAAGGCGCACGCTCAATGAACTTAGCCACCGCTGCCGCTTTGGCGCTTGGGGAGGGGCTCCGCCAAATTGGTGGATTGCCTCAGTGAATTCGAAAGGCTCAAGCTAGCTATGATAAATAACGAAGCACGGAAATCAGAAGCGAAGGCTTGGTTTGAAGCGCTGCGAGATAGGATTTGCAACGCCTTTGAACTTATTGAGGAAGAGTTTGCCAAAGGCGCTAGCGGCGACTTGATGCCGGGCCGGTTTGAACGAAACGCTTGGACCCGCAAAGCCAAGAACGATGATCCTGACTCAGGTCCAGGCGGAGGCGGGGTGATGTCGGTGTTGCGTGGTAATGTATTTGAAAAAGTAGGTGTGAACGTTTCAACAGTTTATGGGGAATTTTCTGACTCTTTCAGAGGCCAAGTTCCTGGCACGAAAGATGATCCAACTTTTTGGGCGAGTGGCATCTCGCTCGTTGCTCATATGTGCAACCCTCATGTCCCAGCAGTTCATATGAATACCCGTCATATTGTGACTTCCAAGGCCTGGTTTGGCGGTGGAGCGGATCTAACACCAATGTTTCCTGAGAATCATCATGATGATGGTGTTCGTTTTCATTCAGCCCTTAAAGCTGCGTGTGATAGGGCTAATCCTGATTATTACAAGCGATATAAGGAATGGTGCGATGAGTATTTTTTTCTTCCACACCGGGATGAACCCCGTGGTCTAGGGGGAATATTTTTTGATGGCTTAGATAGTGGTGAATGGAAGGCCGACTTTGCATTCGTACGTGACGTTGGCGAGGTATTTTTGGAGATTTACGCCCATATTGTTAGGGGTCAAATGAACCGTGAGTGGACTGACGAAGAAAGAGAGCGCCAACTAATCCGACGAGGACGTTATGTGGAATTTAATTTGCTCCACGATCGCGGGACTAAGTTTGGACTTATGACAGGTGGAAATACTGAGGCAATTTTAATGTCTATGCCACCGGCAGTGAAATGGCCCTAAAGGCCGCCAAACTCAACTAAAATATTTAGCAAATGCTCTCTGAACAAAACTTGTGCAAAGGTAGTTCATTAATTTTCATTCTACTGTGACTGATTTTGCGAGGTTTCGGGGCTGATCAACATCTGTTCCTTTAGCAACGGCTGCAAAATAAGCCAGAAGTTGCATTGGAATGGAATAAAGTATTGGCGCTACAAATGGGTCACAGGCCGGCATTTCTATAGTGTGGGCGGCATACTCGCCTGCTTCATTTATTCCTTGAGCATCAGATACAAGAATTGCTTTACCGCCACGAGCAACTAGCTGGTGAAGGTTCGACGCTGTTTTTTCAAATAAGTTATCATATGGCGCTACGACGACTACAGGTACGTTTTCGTCAATTAGAGCAATGGGCCCATGTTTCATTTCTCCCGCCGCATAACCCTCTGCATGGATATAAGAGATTTCTTTTAGTTTTAGGGCTCCTTCCATAGCAATTGGGTATGATGATCCTCGGCCAAGGTAAAGCACATCCGTAGCTTCAGCTAAAACAGCTGCTACTGACCGCATCTTATCTTCGTTTGCTAAGGTTTGAGCTAATAGCGCTGGGGCAGATATCAGTGCGTTGGTAAGGCTTGCAGCTTTTACTGCAGTGATTGCCTTTCGCCGGATAGCTGTTTCGATTGCAAAAGCAGCAAGCACTACTAGTTGAGTGGTGAATGCTTTTGTAGAAGCCACGCCAATTTCAGGGCCAGCCAAGGTTTGAAGCGAGGCATGACTTTCCCGAGCAATAGCGCTTTCGGGGACGTTAACTACAGAAACAATCGTCTGGTCTTGTGATTTTGCGTAGCGCAGCGCTTCTAACGTGTCGATAGTTTCTCCTGATTGAGAAACACAGATAAAGGCTCCGTCTTTGGGCATTGGAGCTTCGCGGTAACGAAATTCACTTGCGATATCTATATCCATCGGTACCCGAGCGATTTGCTCCATCCAATATTTGCCCACTGTGCAGGCATAGAATGCGGTACCGCACGCGCTGGCTGTAAATCTTGATATTTTTTCAAGTTCTAAAGGTAGCTTGGGCAACTCAACTGACTGAGTTTTGTATGAATACAGAGCCCTCAAGGTGTCACCAATAACTGCAGGCTGCTCGTGTATCTCCTTTTCCATGAAGTGACGATATTCACCCTTACCAATCATTGCCCCAGAAATGGCCGACTGTTTAAGTTCACGTTTAACAGCTTGACCCGATCGGTTCATAATTTTGACGGTTTGGTCCTGGATGACGACCCAATCTCCCTCGTCCAGATATGTGAGGGTAGAAGTTAACGGGGCTAAAGCTAGTGCATCGGAGCCCAAATAAACCTCTTGGCTGCCGTATCCCAGAACCAATGGGCTGCCTTGACGCGCTCCTATCATAAGATTTTCATGGCCGCTAAACATGATCGCGAGAGCAAAAGCACCGTCGAGCCTTTTTAAGGCACGATGTGTAGCATCTTCTGGCGCAAGGCCTAAAGTTTCAAGATTATAAGAAATGAGGCGGGCAACTACTTCTGTGTCAGTCTCTGTTTCAAAAGTAACTCCCTTAGCTTCCAACTCTTGCCGCAGCGGTCTGAAGTTTTCAATGATACCATTATGAACAACAGCTACGTGATCCGTTGCGTGGGGGTGTGCGTTAAGTTCTGAAGGGGCACCGTGCGTTGCCCAGCGGGTGTGACCGATACCAATTTTGCCATCAACTGGACTGTCCTTTAAATGCGCAACTAAATTTGAGAGCTTCCCTTCAGCTCGGCGGCGTTCGATTGAACCATTAAATAAAGTGGCAACACCTGCGGAGTCATATCCCCTGTACTCAAGCCGCTTTAGACTCTCGATAAGGTTTGCAACCACACCCTCTTGACTAACTATTCCTATAATTCCGCACATTCAGATTACGCTCTCCGCACCAACTTAGGGCTGTTATTTATCTTTTTCCCGAGTTTTTCGAGAACGAAAAGCTATTGCCCATTTGGGGTGGCTTGACTGAGGTGCTCTTTCAAGGCTCAAGGCGTTGTCTTGAACATCCTTGGTTATAGTACTCCCTGCCCCAACAATAGCACCGTCTCCGATCTTTACCGGGGCTACCAAGGCACTATTCGAGCCAATGAAGGCTCCTCTGCCTATATCAGTGAAATATTTATGAAAGCCATCATAGTTACAGGTTATGGTACCTGCTCCTATATTTGCTTCGGCTCCAACTCGGGCATCCCCTATGTAAGCTAAGTGGTTTGCTTTAGCGCCAGCTTCAACAACAGATCCCTTAACTTCAACAAAATTTCCAATTCGAGCGGATGGTCCAATTTCAGTACCAGGGCGAAGTCGAGCATAAGGCCCCACTATCGCACCGGACGAGATATTGGCTCCCTCAATATGGCTAAATGCGCGAATGGTTGCGCCTTTTTCTATGATGGTACCAGGACCCAAAATGACATTTGGTTCAATAACGACATCTTGTCCAACTTCAACATCATGACTAAAAAACACAGTGTCTGGCGAAATCATCGTGACTCCTGCCGCCATCGCAGCCAGTCGCGCCTGATTCTGGAAAACTGCTTCTGCAGCAGCTAAATCGACCCTATCGTTAACGCCCTGTAATTCGCTTTCTTCGCCCTCAATCACCGCAGCTAAACCTTTGTCAGCACGCAAAAGTGCTACGATGTCAGTCAGATAGTACTCACTCTTGGAGTTTTTATTTTCAACCCGTTCCAAAAGTTCAAAAAGTTTTGGTCCATTAATTAGCATAACGCCAGAATTGCAGAGATTGTTTTTTCTTTCTTCCGCATTGGCGTCACGAACTTCGACGATCCGGTCGAGATAACCATTTTGGTTCAACACCAGGCGGCCATATGCGCTTTCTTCCTTAGTTCTCATTCCAAGGACTACGATGTCGGGAGAGTCGTCTGCCATGCGTCGGTCAAGCATAGCTTGCAAGGTTGACTGACGTATCAGCGGTGTGTCGCCAAAAAGGATAAAGATGTCGCCATCAAAGCCTTCATAGAGGGATTTAGCTGCTTTAGCTGCGTGTGCTGTACCAAGGGCTTCTTGTTGAATGGCGGTAGCGACAGGGTGGACTGCCTCGATTACTTCTTTGTGATTGGGAGCTACGACAACGCATATTCGTTCAGCATTAAGGCCGTTTATCAAATTTAGAACATGATTAATCATAGGCTTGCCGCCTATTTGGTGTAAGACTTTGGGCAGGCTGGACTTCATTCTTGTGCCCTGGCCAGCCGCAAGCACAATAGCGCCAAGTGATTTTTTTGATGAATTTATTTGTTGGTTCAAGATGAGATCCAGACTTTCAAACAAAGTGTTGCTAGAGGTCTTATCTAAGAAATCATGTGTTAATTATCACTCGCATGTAATTTTCCCAAATTATTTAAAAATCAATGTAACCAAAGCTGAGAAACTTCAAAGACGCGCCGAGCTGTGTGTTCTTAACATCAGTGGAAAAACGAACGATGAATAAGCCGCGTGCACTTATATTTGATCTTGATGGGACGCTAACTGATAGCGCCCCTGCTATTGGCCGAGCGCTCAATCGTCTTTGGGCCGACATGCAGCGGGCGCCAATACCTCAGGTGGCTATCAGGGGATATATTGGCGATGGTCCAGCAGCACTGATCAAATGTGCCCGCAGAGACAGTGGCCTAGAGCCTGACCTAGTAGCCGAACAGGCTGAGGCTAATGAGTTTTTGAGAATTTATGCTGAAGATGGGCCAGGCGGAGAGATCTTCCCAGGTGCAATTGAGGTTTGTGAAGAATTAGTTTCAGCTGGTTTAGAGTTGGCAGTTTGTACAAACAAACCTCAAGATGCCGCGTGGCGTTTGCTATCAATGCTGGGGCTTGCTCCTTTTCTAGTCGGGTGCGTGGGTGGAGATGCAGCGCCATTGCGCAAACCTGACCCTGCCCACGTTCTTGAGACTCTGAAACTTTTCAATAATGTTGCGCCGTCGCAGGCTCTGATGGTTGGAGATGGTTTGCAGGATGTGGCCGCAGCAGAGGCGGCCGGGGTGAACGTGATAGTGGCTTCGTATGGTTACGGGGGCGTTTCAACTGCACGCCCTGACTTGCCAAGCATCAATACGATTACAGATCTTCCAGAGCTTCTAGCGCTAAAAAGAGATTAACCCTAGACAATTGTTGAATGTCAAAAAGCGTAAGGTTTAATTAGCCTTTTGCGTAGATGCTTATGTTATTATTTTTGCTCAGCAGTGATGCTGCTTCGAGCTTTGTTAATGGCGGCTAAAACTTGATCCAAGTCGCCAACAAGGTTTGCGAGAAGTAATATCAGCCTACTGTTCATTTGGCGGCTTTCTGCATCGGTGAGATTTTCATGAGCGTCGACTAAAGCTTCAAAGAGATCATCCGGCTGCGAAACACGGATCTCTTTTGGGTACTGTGCCATTAGTGTCTCCCTGCAGATCGTGCTAGTGCAGCGGTAAGCCATTCTTGATTAAACTGATGTGTTCGTGCCGCGATATGCTGGTCGGGCCGGAAAAGATAAGTTGTTCCTTCCCGCATATTATAACGTTCTTTGATTAGACCACTTGGGTCATTTTCTGGACCAATCTGTATTACAAGTATGTCAGTAGGAATATTAGGAGGAGTAGGACCCCATATCATTATCGTAAAATTTTGACCTATCTGTTTAAGAAGCCAATCCTCCTTACCATCAATTAAAATAGGAGCATCAACTGCGGCAGAACCCGGCAGCAAACCTCTATTAAATGTGCTGGCATCACAGGTGATGAGAGGCGAACTTTCATAGCGTGCAGGCACAGAAAGACGGCCACTATTCACCATTCTTCTGGCGAAAGGTTCTTGCCGAGCTAAAGCTAATACTGCATCTCGAAGATCTTTAACTGCGGCAGATTTTGGAGTCATAAAATCAGTTGAGCGACTTGAGTTTTTGATGTTTTCATCCGCTGCGGGAATTCGTTCTGCTTCATAGCTGTCTAGTAAATTATCTGGCGCCTCTCCTTTGATAACTTTAGCTAACTTCCAGGCAAGATTATCGGCGTCTTGTACCCCACCGTTGCCCCCACGTGCGCCAAACGGTGAAACTTGGTGGGCACTATCGCCAGCAAAAAAGATGTTGTTATGTCTAAATTTTTCGAGCCGACGGCATCTAAACGAGTAAAGGCTTATCCACTCAATTTCGAAGGGAATATCAGAACCAAGCATACGTTCTATACGACCTCGGACTTTGTCCTCTTTAATCTCTTCTTCTGGATCAGCGTTGGCCGCGATCTGAAGGTCAATTCGCCAAACCCCATCAGGCTGTTTATGCAGAAGAGCTGATTGGCCATCATGAAATGGGGGCTCGAACCAAAACCACCTTTCCGAGGGAAAATTAGCTTTCATAAAAACATCTGTGATGAGAAAACGGTCATCAAATGCCCGTCCAACGAAAGGTAAGTTTAAGGCCTTTCGTATGGTTGAATGAGCTCCGTCACACGCAATCACATAACTAGCATCAAGCTTATAGGCTCCATCAGGGGTTTCGATACCGAGGCTTGCCCCCTCATCATGAACCTCTAGCCCTACCACTGCATGTTTCCACCGCAGCTCTATCCCAGGTGTGGTCTCAGCCTTTTGGACTAAAAAATCTTCTACGTAATACTGTTGTATATTGATAAATGCAGGCCAGGCATGGCCCGGTTCTGGCAAAAGATCAAAATTGTAGATTTCGTCATCTTGGAAGAATAGGCGCCCTTTATTCCAGATCACGCCTTTTTCTTCTAACAGTTTGCCAATGCCTATCCGGTCAAAAATTTCCAATGTTCGTTTGGACATGCAAATAAGCCGAGATCCGTGGCTTGTAGTATCATCATCATCTAGCAATGTTACGCTAATGCCACGTTGAGCGAGGTCAATCGCGACAGTCAAACCCACAGGCCCCGCTCCGACGATAGCAACCTTGGTGCTATCTTTTCCGGACTTAGGAGCAGGTGGGGCTATGAATTTTGGATGGGTATAACCTTTAGGCATGGATATAAAATTTGTGAATGCGACGGCGTTTAAATGGTCTTGGCGATAACACCTGTCATCTGAAGCCGGCCTCCTTACCCTTTAGCAGCACTTGGTGTCATTAATAACCGGAATGGCCCAAGCATGGCTAAGGCTATAACAACTTTGACAAGAAAATCCCCAACCAGAAGAGTAGTCCATGGAACCGAGGTGCCATAGAAAGCCAAGCTGAAAAATAGCGCAGTATCAAGGGCAGAAGCCGCGGTGGTTGACACCAAAGGAGCTCGCCACCACGAACCAACCCTGAGTTGGTCAAAGATTTTAACATCCAAAAGCTGAGCAGCCATAAAAGCTGTCACCGAAGCCAAGGCTATTCGTGGACCTGCAAGAATAATTGAGACAACTGCCGCAACGCCGAAGCCAACATACACAACTCGGCGAGCTACTTTTGGTCCGTCCGCACGATTTATAAGATCAGTTACTAAAAATGTAATTGGGTAAGTCAGTGCGCCCCAGGTTAGCCATTCATTAATTGGATGTTGAACCAAAATATTGGAGGCAACAATAAGTAATACCATGGCGGCAATCGCAGCAATAAAGCGTTTGTTACCCCAAGTTTTTTGAGAAACAGGCATCAGTGAATGTCCTTAGGGCCCAGCATGGCATTTTTTAATTTTTCAAAGCTGAATTCTTGGGACTTACACAAATCTAGAATTATTTTTTCTTTAGCTGCCACTCGTCCAGCTGCAGCTACAACTTCTCCCGCCACTTCTTTTGGCACTACGACAGCGCCGTGTTGGTCAGCATGGATGAGATCATCATGCTCGACGACCATACCGGAAACTGTAACTTGGCAACCAAAGTCGAGCATATGAACGTGCGCGTGGCTCGGTTTAATTGAACCGGCGAGAGCCTGGAAACCTTCTGCCCAGTCTGGGATATCTCGAATACATCCGTCGGTGACGACGCCTATAGCACCTAAGGCTTTGTGCACATTTGAATTCACCTCGCCCCAGAAAGCTCCGTGGCCTGCATTCGGGCCGTCTAAATCTTGCAAGATAGCAATTCTTGGCAGCTCGCCTTTGGATACGTACTCGTAGTAAGAGACCCGCTTATCGGCTCCGATAGATTTATTTGGACGAACCGACCTGATCATGCCTGTTCGAGCAACCCCTACTATAGGTTTAAGATTAGGGAACGGACAGACTAAAGGTTCCGTTGTAAATCCTCGATCTCGAAATTTGTTATCAATTTCTTCCAGAGCATTACACACTGTCGGTGTATCGAGCGCCGCAAGATTAGAAAGTAATTCTGCAGTAATAACCGTCATCATGAGGTTCCTATAAAATAAGCTTTAACAATTCTGTTAGCTTGGCTGATTTAGATAGCCTAAAGGGCTATTTTTAATGAAAATCGGTACGCATCTCTTAGGCTGATCATAGACCCAAGACATCATTCATTGTGTATAGCCCTGCGGGCTTGCCGTGTATCCAACTAGCAGAACGGACAGCCCCCCGCACGAAGAGCGAGCGGTCTGTGCATCTATGAACCAATTCTAGACGTTCACCTGCGCCTGCGAACATAACGGTATGCTCGCCGACCACATCCGCTCCTCTCAGGGTTGCGAACCCAATCGCCCCATCAGGTCTTTCTCCTGTCTCACCCTCTCGTGACCAAATTGCTACATCATCTAAGTTAACACCCCTGCCTCTAGCTGCTGCCTTGCCGAGGCCAACAGCTGTACCTGATGGAGCGTCAATTTTATGTTTGTGATGCATTTCCATAATCTCGATGTCGTACTCAGGGTCTAGAATGCTAGCCACACGTTCAACGAGATTCATAAATACATTCACAACAACGCTCATGTTTGGAGCGTAGACAATAGGAATTTTTTTGCCGGCTGAAGCAAGCTCAGCCTCTTGATTGGCATCTAAGCCAGTAGTTCCTGTGACGTAGGCGGTATTATGCTTTGCCGCTAATTTAGCATGTTGGGCAGTAGCGGTTGGGATGGAGAATTCGATTGCAACGTCCACTGTTTGAATGACGGTTTCTGCATCCCCTTCAACGGTTACTCCGATAGATCCGATCCCTGCAAGTTCACCCGCATCTTGTCCAATGAGTTCTGAACCAGGCACTTCAGAGGCCGCTACGACTTCCATATTCTTTGCTTCATGGCAGAGTTTTACGATTAGCCTGCCCATGCGCCCACCTGCACCAATAACCCCTACTCTCATTTGCTATGCTCCTTGCACTCGCAAAAAAAACCAACTTACTTTATTCCATAAAGGGTGTTGCAGAGATTAAAAATCCCTAGGGCGAGGAGCAGAGAATTTTTTACGCACCGCTAAGTGCAAATTAACGCTCCTCAAAACCAAACAATATTTATGATTGGGTGGAAGTGGCGGGAGTGACGGGGCTCGAACCCGCGACCTCTGGCGTGACAGGCCAGCGCTCTAACCAACTGAGCTACACCCCCTTGAGAGGTCTATTTTTTTAAACCCTCTGGAGACGGCGGTTAATACGGACCACCATCGTTTTCGTCAATAGGTACCCTTCAATTAGGTTAAGTACACCCCGCCATTTATATGGATTGTTTGCCCGGTGGTGTAGGCTCCCTCTGGCGTACATAACAGTCGAACCATGCCGGCAATCTCATCAACTGTTCCCATTCTATTCAGGGGAATGCCACGATCATTCATTCCTGGGCGAGCGCCAGCTGATGCACCGCGGGTTGTATCGATCATCCCTGGTGCGACAGCGTTTACATTAATTCCATGCGGAGCCATTTCTCGGGCTAGACCCCTTGTAAAACCTTCCAATCCAGCCTTGGCCGCGTTCACATGGATTCGATTTAGCGTTCCCACGCGATTAGAAATGCCACTGAGTGTAACTATTGCGCCACCTTCGCCATTTGCCACCATATGCTTTGCACAGGATTGGCAAACATTAAAAGCACCATCAAGCGCAACGCTGATTACGCCTTTCCATTCATCAAAGGGCATATCAAGGAATGGTGTCTGTTTACGATGGGCTGCATTTGATACTGCAATATCTATGCGACCAAATTTTTCCATTGTAGCTTCAACCATAGCATCAACGGCAGCGCGATCGGTGACATCGGCTAGGAAAGGCAAAGCTTGGATGCCGTAGGTTTGCTCAAGCATCGCGGCTGTTTCATCTACTGCAGCCTGATCAAAGCGTCCATTTACAACAATATTGGCGCCAACAGCTGCTAGATGTTCCGCTATTCGCTGACCAATATTTTTTCCAGCGCCTGTAATTACAGCAGTTTTGCCCGCTAGAACTTTTGCTCCTGGGTCGATCATCAAGGTCACCTAGCTTCTGTAGTTAAAAAAAACGCCGCTCTAGAGCGGCGATGGTGGGCGATGACAGACTCGAACTGCCGACATCCTCGGTGTAAACGAGGCGCTCTACCAACTGAGCTAATCGCCCGATGCGCTATAACCTTTTAGTGTTAGGCGGCATACACAAGTGTAAGCCGCCTAACAACTAAAAAATTAATTTAAAGCGTCTTTAAGGCCTTTACCTGCCTTGAACTTAGGCTGCTTTGACGCTTTGATTTGGATGGTTTCGCCGGTGCGTGGGTTGCGACCAGTTGTTGCCGCACGGCTTGCTACGGCGAATGTACCGAAACCAACAATGCGCACATCATCGCCCTTTTTAAGGGCGCCCTCGATGGCATTGAATACGGCATCAATGGCATTTCCGGCATCGGCTTTAGTGATACCAGCTTCTTCCGCTACTGCGGCGACGAGTTCATTTTTATTCACTTGCTGCTCCCCTATTCTGAGTCCATTCCCATTGCTGGAGTGAACAAAACCAGGTGTTTCTAATAAATCGCAGAATACAGGCGATCGAGCTGCCGTCAACGCGATAGTGCATTGGATTATCAACAGCTAAAAAAAGGCCTCGCAAAAAATTTGTGAGGGGAGCAACATGGTTTCTCAGGAGAAGAATATGAGCGAGCAAACAAAGCGCTACCGGGATGGCCCTGGCTACGACCATAAACTGTATCCTTGGAGCACGCTTAATGGACGGAAATCATTACAATGGCCAGGAGGCGCTAGAATTGCACTTGCCTGCTTTGTGCACCTGGAAAATTTCGAAATTGACCCTCCACGTGGAGCAATTGCCGATCCACGATTTGGTGGAGCGCTAGGGTCTTACGACCCTGATTATCAAAATCACACTAGGCGATTACATGGATTGCGTGTTGGGTATTTTCGTGTGTTGGAAATTCTGGAGAGGTATGGGGTTAAGGCAACAATTACCTTCAACTCTTCAGTAGCTGAAAGTTATCCCTACCTAGTAGAACGTGCTCTCAAGGGCGGCCACGGTTTGGTAGCTAGGGGTGTTTCCGCTCGTCAGATGATTTCTCAAAGCATGAGCGAACAAGAAGAAAAAACACACATCCAGCATAGTATTGATACCCTTGAGAGGATTTCTGGTCGTTCAGTCAAAGGCTGGGCTGGTCAAGATATGGGAGAGAGCGATAGGACCCCGAGGATACTCAAAGAGTTAGGGTTAACTCACGTTATAGATTGGCCGAACGATGATATTCCATACCCTATGGATGTATCAGGAAAGGGTGATACTCCCCTCATTTCTATTCCTAATCAGACAGAATGGGATGATGCTGAACTTTTCGCTGTACGGCATGTGGACCCCTGGAGATATCCTGAAATATTCCGAAGCGCCTTTAATCATCTCTACAATGAAGGCGGTCAGATGTTTGGTTTTGGCGTCCATCCATGGATTTTTGGACAGGCTTTTCGCATTAAATATCTAGAAGAGGCAATTTCTGTCACCGAGGACATGCCTGGTATTTGGAGGGCCACGTCAGACGAAATTGCAGAATGGACAATTTCAAACCTCTAGGATTTACGCTCAAGCAAGCCGCATTTTAGTTTTTGAACGGATCATGTCGAAGTCGATATCGGCGCCTAGCCCAGGACGTTCGATAGCATGAACGTGCCCATCTACGATCTCTATGTCAGGGTTGAGGCCATATTTTTGAGCACCAGCAGGTAAGAGTACCTCAAAGAAAGACGTGTTGGGGATGGCCATTGCAAGATGAAGGTTTGCTACATTGTTCAGAGAATTACCTCCATGGTGGATTTCGTAATTCATTTTAAAAGCCTCGGCGAGGTGGGCTGCTTTTAAGCAGCCAGTAAGCCCTCCTTTCACAGCCACATCACCTCTTAAATAGTCCGTCGCCTGCATTATCAACCAAGGAGCATACGAATAGAGTCCGCCAGGCGAGTACTCAGTTGCCATCAAAGGAATGGAGAGTTTTTGGCGAAGTTTTGGATAATTTAATAAATCTTCCTCGTCGAGAGGATCTTCAAACCAGTGGAAGTTTAAGTCTTCGATAACACGGCCAACCTTAAGCGCCGCTGGATAGTCATAGGCCCAAGTGCTATCCAACATTAAGCGATAATCATCGCCCACAGAGCGTCTAACCGCATTGCAAACCTTGATGTCCAGATCGGGGTCAGTGGGAGGGTGGATTTTGTAGGCGGCCCAGCCATCCTCCATAAATGTCAGTGCTTCTTCAGCATACGCTTCTGGAGTGTCTAGAACGGCAGAAGATGCATAAGCAGGGATTTTATCTCTGAACTGGCCAATAAGCTTAGCGATGGGCAGCCCAGCAATTTTGCCTGCTATGTCCCAAAGTGCAATGTCACATGCTCCAATTGCACGGAGAGTAGTCGTACGATTTTTACGATATAGTTTTTTGTAAATGAGCTCTCGGTCTAGTGGGTTTTGACCCATCAGGACAGGCTTCAAATAATGGATCAGGCTTTCCCCATCCATCTGGGCACCACGGTTAGCTGAGCCAAGAAAGGCATGCCCGTCGACACCATCGCGCGTTCTTACTGTTAGTAAGCCAAGTTGGCTGGCACCAGCAAAAGTACCAGTATGATTTCCATACTGAGTTGGTGGAATATCGTCCCAGGCAAAGAGGTCCAGGGTAACATCATCTATTACGTCAGCCATTTGCCTCCCCTAATTACTTGGGTCCTGCTTTGCCAAGTATTACTCAAACGTCATGATGGTTTCGTCGGCAGCGAGGCTAACACCTGCTTCCACTAACACACTAGAAACCGTGGATGACTTCTCGGCTCGAAGCACGTTTTCCATTTTCATAGCTTCAACGATCGCGAGAGCCTGACCAGGTTCGACAGTATCGCCTTCAGAAACAAGCACTGTCTTGAGTAGCCCCGGCATAGGTGACAGTAAGAGGTTCGAAGTGTCCGGTTCCTGCTTCTCGGGCATGAGGTTGTAAAGTGCTGCTACACCAGGAGACAGAACAAGCGCCCTCGACTCTGTTCCGCGATGGGTTAGGCTGTATCCCGCACCGTCACGATCGATTTGAACGGCGACAAGGGTGCCGTCAATTTTTCCATCAAAAATTAGAGATGCTGGATCAAGATTGCCCTCAAGCCTTATCGAACGCTCAGCCAACTTTACGATAGCCCCGTCTGCTTCCAGGCTAACATTTACATCTCTTCTCTCGTCTCCAATACAGACGGTAAACTCTAATTCATGAGAGATCTCTCTCTCTCTTCGAATTTGGGTCGCATGGCGCGCAGCAGAAACTGATGAGAGAACATCCATGCGCGTTGGAACAAGTTCCGTCTCTACAAAACCATCACTGAATTCTTCATCAATGAAGGCTGTAGAAATTTGGCCCTCCCGAAATCGATTGTGGTCAACCACTGCTGATAGAAAAGTAAGATTGTGACGAATTCCCCTGACCTGGAATTTGTCTAGTGCGAGACTCATACGATCTATGGCCTCTGTGCGATTGGCACCATGCGTAACCAACTTCGCCAGCATAGGATCATAGAACATCGATACTTCACCGCCCTCGGCGACACCGGTATCTACACGCACATAATTTGTCTCTGCAGGCGGACGATAGCGGGTAAGGCGTCCAATCGATGGCGCAAAATTGCGCGTGGGGTCTTCGGCATACAACCGACACTCAAGTGACCAGCCGTTAATTTTAAGGTCTTCCTGACCGAAGGATAGGTTCTCGCCATTGGCAACACGGAGCATCTGTTCAACGAGATCCAGCCCCGTAATCATTTCAGTTACTGGGTGCTCCACCTGCAGTCGAGTGTTCATTTCCAGAAAATAGAAATCACGGTTGGGACCAACAATAAATTCAACCGTACCTGCAGATTGGTAGCCTACGGCTTTCGCTAGTGATACAGCTTGAGCACCCATTTTATTCCGGGTTGCTTCATCCAAAAACGGGCTAGGGGCTTCTTCAACAACTTTCTGATGACGCCGCTGGATAGAGCACTCACGCTCGAAGAGATGGACAACGTTACCGTGGCTGTCAGCCAGCACCTGAATTTCGATGTGTCTTGGTTCTACTACAAATTTTTCAATGAAGACGCGGTCATCACCAAAACTCGATTTTGCTTCTGAGGCGGCGCGCACGAGCCCATCACGTGTTTCTTCATCGTTAAATGCAATTCGCATCCCTTTGCCACCACCACCAGCTGATGCCTTTAGCATTACTGGGTAGCCAATTTCATTGGCTATTTTCACTGCTTCATCGGGATCGGAAATTGCGTCTGCGGATCCGGGTACGGTTGATACACCCGCTTCTTTGGCGAGTCGTTTTGATTCGATTTTATCGCCCATTGCATCGATGGCATTGGGTGGTGGTCCGATGAATACTAATCCTGCCTCTGCAACCGAGCGGGCAAAATTTGCATTCTCAGAAAGAAATCCGAAGCCGGGATGAATGGCTTCTGCTCCTGTATCCTTTGCGGCCTGAATTATTTTGTCTGCGAGGAGATAGCTTTCTGCTGCAGCTGGTGGCCCGATATGAACCGCTTCATCAGCCTGCAACACGTGGGGACTATCGATATCTGCATCTGAAAAAATCGCTACTGTTTCCACGCCCATACGCTTTGCCGTTTTAATTACGCGACACGCAATTTCGCCACGATTTGCGATTAGGATCTTGGAAAACATGCTTGCTCTCTCACTTATGGAACTGTTTTTTTATTATATACCAACAAAGTTTCCTGCAGCCGCTTTAGCATCGAGAAGTAATGGCAGGCTGCGGGAGGATCTCTGTGATTTTTGCCTATCTTAAATATCGGCTTGGTCAGAATTTGTCATCTGCTTGGAGAGATCCTTATTAGCTCCCTCTCCAGAAAAAATTTAAGCTGTAATGCCTGATTTGCTATCAGTGAGAATCATTTCAGCACCCTTTTCTGCTATCATTAAGGTAGGAGAGTTTGTGTTGCCTGAGGTTATTCTTGGCATCACTGAAGCATCTGCAATACGAATATTAGCCAATGCTTTAAGGCGTAGTCTCGAGTCTACTGGAGCATCGGAATCCTCTCCCATACGGGCAGTCCCAACGGGATGAAATATTGTAGTGGCAATATCGCCTGCAGCGCGCGCCAATTCCTCATCACCATCAATGTGTGGTCCAGGCTTAAACTCTTCAGGTTGGTAACGTAGCATTGCTGGCTGACTGGCGATGTGCCTCGTCAGACGAACGGCTTGGGCTGCCACAATGCGATCAGCTGGGTCAGAAAGGTAGTTTGGGTGGATTTCTGGGGCCTCTCTGAAATCAGAGGAGGCAGCTCTTACTTCACCACGGCTCTCAGGGCGAAGGTTGCAAACCGAGGCTGTGAATGCAGGAAATGGATGTAGTGGTTCTCCAAATTTTTCAAGGCTTAGAGGCTGCACGTGATATTGCAGGTTTGGCGTCTCACGAGATGGGTCAGATTTGGCAAAGCAACCAAGTTGGCTTGGGGCCATAGTAAGGGGTCCGCGCCGAAAGAGGGCGTAATCTAGGCCCATTCCCACCTTTCCCAAAATGGAGTTAGCCTGTTCATTAAGTGTTTTTACGCCACTTACTTTGTATGCAAGTCGTACTTGCAAATGGTCCTGCAGGTTTCGGCCCAAGCCATCGACATCTGATACCAAACTGACACCGATTTTTTGCAGCCACTCGCCAGGTCCTATTCCAGAAAGTTGAAGGATGTGGGGTGTTCCTATGGAGCCCGCTGCTAAAACAACTTCCCCTGCAACATTCGCCTGCTTTGAAACTCCATCTTGGTTAAAAAGAACAGCAGTAGTTCTTGCTTCTTTGATTTCTAGTTTCTCGACCTGGGCATTGGTAGCGACAACTAGGTTTTGCCTGCTAGCAATAGGTTTCAGGAATGCTTTAGATGCGTTCCATCTTACACCACGACGCTGATTCACATGAAAATAACCAACGCCCTCATTGTTGCCGCGGTTGAAATCTTCGACCGCAGGTATTCCTGCCTGCACAGCAGCTTCGCGGAAAGCGTCTAGTATTTCCCATGAGAGTCGGGGTTCCTCTACCCTCCATTCCCCTCCTGCTCCGTGCAGGTCATCAGCACCACCTTTAAAATCCTCTGTTCGCCGAAAATAAGGAAGTACATCGTCCCAGGCCCAGCCCACGGCGCCAAGCTGACGCCAGCCATCATAGTCCCGAGCCTGACCCCGCATATAAATCATACCGTTGATTGATGAGCACCCTCCCAAAACCTTCCCTCGTGGGTAGTCAAGCACGCGGCCATTGAGACCTTCCTCTGCCACAGTTTTGAAACACCAATCCGTGCGCGGATTCATCATGGTGTACAGGTAGCCGACCGGAATATGTATCCAATGCCAGTTATCTTTTCCGCCTGCTTCAAGAAGCAAAACACGGTTTTCTGGATTTGCCGAGAGACGGTTGGCAAGTAAACATCCAGCGGTCCCAGCACCTATGACCACGTAGTCGAATAAGCCGATACTTTGGCGATCTTTCATGCCATTACCCTCTTCGCGCAAGATACTTTTACAGGCATATACTTATTTTACAAAAATTCTAAGGGGGAACGCGGCGTGATGGAGTATGTGGAGGCTAATGGAGCAGTTTTTCGAACCGAAAGGGTTGGGGGTGGTTCAGGCCATCCGTTACTGCTGATCCATGAGCTGGGCGGTGACATGATGAGTTGGGATCCCGCAATTGCAGCGGGCTTGGTGAATAATCGACCTGCACTGCGCATGGATTGGCGTGGTGCAGGGATGTCTGAAAAAATTCGCGGACCATTCGACATCGATATTATGTGTGCAGACATCATGAAAGTTGTGAAGGAAACAGGTTTTGGTGATAGGGGACCTATTGATGTACTCGGGATCGCGTTAGGCGGGGGCGTAGCTATTGGGCTTGCAATTCGCTATCCGGAGTTAGTGCGTCGGATGATTTCTACTAGCTCTGCAATCGGTGGAGCAGGTGCTAGAGACCGCATGTTGCAACGGGCTGCAGGCGTAGAAAAAGAGGGTATGCGGCCTTATTGCGAATCTAGTCATGCTGTTTCTTTTGCTGAACCTCTGCGAACAGACCCAGAATTGTACGCTTGGTACCGTAAAAAATGGATATCCCAAGACCCGGCAAGCTTTGCAGCCCATAACAGGATGCTAGCTAATATGGACGAAACTCCAAATCTTGGGAAAATTAAGGCGCAAACTCTTATCCTCTCGGGTACTCATGACCCCTTGAGGACCCCTCAAGCTGTTAAAGAAATTGCAGATGCTATTCCGGGATCTCAGTATGAGGAGTTGGATACAGGCCACTTTATGCATGTACAGACCCCGAACCTGTGCGCTACTCGCATTCCGGCATTCCTCGACGCATAGAATTTTACTCGAAAGGACTTGATCAATGAACGACGTCTATGAGTTATACGCCATAAAATATGGCGAAACTGAAAACCGACCTATGAGTGAAAATTACATAGGTGGAGATCCTCACGATACCAGTCAGAATTTGGCTTATTTCATCTGGGTGGCTACGAACAATGAACGGACGTTTGTTATTGATACGGGTTTTAACTACGAAGTAGCAGCCGCGCGAGGACGGAAATTAGATCGTTTGCCGAGGGAAGGACTTGACCTGATTGGAATTGATGCAGGGAAAGTTGAGCAGGTTATCATAACTCACCTCCATTATGATCACGCTGGAACATTTACAGATTTTGGCAATGCTCGGCTGCATTTACAGGACAGTGAAATGGCGATGGCTACGGGGCGGTGTATGTGCCACGCACCCCTGCGGCTTCCGTATCATGTTGACGACGTATGTGAGATGGTTCGTAAGGTTTATGCCGAGCAAGTAGACTTTCATAATGGCGATCAAGAAATTGCTCCGGGCATAAGTTTACATCTCTGTGCTGGTCATGCTGCAGGTCTTCAGTCAGTTAGAGTAAAAACTCGCCGTGGTTGGGTCATGGTTGCTTCAGACGCAACGCACCTTTACATGAATTTCAAGGACAAAAAGCCATTCCCCATAATGGTAAACATGGCAGAGATGATGGAGAGTTGGGGAAAGCTAATCCGGCTAGGTGATAGTATTGATCACGTTGTGCCTGGCCATGATCCTAAGGTGCTTGAATATTATCCAGCAGCTGACCCCAAACTTGAGGGAATTGTTGCTAGATTGGATGTGGCGCCAAAGGTGTCTATCGCATGACTGACTGGTCAGAACGCCGGAAAGCCTTCCGGCAAGTAATCGAAGGTCAAGCATGTGTTCATCCAGCATCTGTTTTTGACCCAATGTCAGCTCGAATTGCGCAGTCAATTGGATTTGAGATAGGGATGCTGGCTGGATCTACGGGATCACTGACTGTCTTAGGTGCCCCTGATTTGATTGTACTAACCCTAACAGAATTTGCAGACCAGGCGCTTCGTATTAACCGGGCAGCAGACATTCCATTAATGGTTGATGCAGATCACGGTTATGGCAATGCATTAAGTGTTATGCGGACCGTACAAGAACTCGAGACTGCCGGCGTTTCCGGAATGTCGATTGAAGATACGGAGCTACCCCAACCGTTTGGTGAGACTAAACAGCGCCTTCTTTCCATCGAAGAGGGAGTTGGAAAGATGAAAGCTGCGATGGCCGCCAAGCAAGATCCAAAGTTAGTCGTGGCCGGGCGCACAAGTGCGATCCAAATTTCTGGGCTGGAGGAATGTTTGCGGCGAGCAAAAGCCTACGAGGCTTGTGATGTCGATATACTCTTTTTTGTTGGGGTAAAGACGCGGGCAGAATTAGATGCGTTGTCTGCTGCTACGACATTACCAATAATGCTGGGGGGGGCGACGCCTGAACTTTCGGACAAAGAATACCTCGCTAGTCGGCGCGTACGAATTGCTCTTCAAGGTCATCAGCCCATCATGGCGGGCATAGAGGCGGTAAGAGCCACTATGCAGGCTCTACGTGATGGAACCTCACCAAAAGAC
Organism: Rhodospirillales bacterium; assembly: GCA_008081395.1. Lineage (GTDB taxonomy): Bacteria > Pseudomonadota > Alphaproteobacteria > Bin95 > Bin95 > VMCJ01. Next base: position 48,409 of record VMCJ01000011.1, read on the forward strand.
TTAACTGGCTTGCCATCGGCCGAAACTGTAAAAGTTGCTACGCGATCGGCTGATTATGACCGTTGGAGTGCGGATTTTCTCGGCCAATGACGCCAGAAATTCTTCGCCTCTCCGTGGAAGAAGATGCGCCACCAGAAAATCTTTCGCCGCTGCTTTGTGCTCTTTGGTTCGCTGCTAAGAACCAATGGAATGTGGCACATGAGATTGTTCAAGCAGAAGACGGCAAGGATGCCGCCTGGGTCCATGCCCACTTGCATCGTATTGAGGGCGACCTTGCTAATGCTAGCTATTGGTATCGTCGTGCTGGAAAGGTGGAACGTTCGGGCTCTTTGAGTGATGAATGGGAAGAGATCGTAACGGCACTATAGCTCCTCGGTCCAAGGGTCATAGCCGTAGCACCATGCTGGATCGGTTTTGGCCCTCATCCAGGTGTTAGCCTAAGAGACGGCTTGTGCTTTAACGGTTCTGGAAAACCTTTTTTGCTTAAAAGTATTGAGGCCTATATTCCCAGGCGTGAAAGCGCATTTGCCATAGCAAGCCCCCCATGATGGCAATACGAATATCTTTAATCATACAGATTTGCCGCGCTGGGCACGCCCTACCATGGCGAGCGCGCAGATAGATATAACTCCCAAGGCTGCCAGCGCCGCAGTTGCTGAAATGACTACCCCGTAACCCCCTAACTCCCAAATCAGAGCGCCCAGGTGGGGTGCAAATGCAAATGCAGCCAAATATGGCAATGCTAGCCAACCAGCTATTGATCCAAAATTGTCACGCCCAAGAAATTCAGCTGTCAGCGCCGGTTTTAATATGCTGGTGAGACCGTATGCGCCGCCCTGCAATACTGCGAATAGGAAGGCTAACTCAGGTTCTCCGCCAGCTGTTAACAGCACCACAGAAGCTATCATCACGATTAAAAATGCTGAGCCTGACATGGTTAGTGATTGCACGCGCTTCTCGAACAACATCAACATAACCCGACCAAAAACTTGCATCGGTCCAATAGTCGAGGCGACAAGGATTGCTGTCTCTCTTGTTATTTGACGCTCTGTTAGGATAGGCATGATGTGGTTGAGTAGGATGCCGTGGTTCAGCGCCATAAAGGGAAATGCGATAGCCAACATCCAGAACTGTGGCCGGCGGATTGCTATTTGGACAGCAGCCGTATTCAACGCCTTGACTTCGTTACTGGGTCTATTTCTTGGCTTATCCTGTTCCACCAAGGCCGTGCCATAAAAAAGGGATGGCACAGCAACAATGGCGGCAATGATGGCAAAGACTAACAGACCAGTCCGCCAGTCGGTTTGCTTAAGCATCCAGGCCGTAGTTAAGAAGCATAATGTGGACGCTAAGCCGGCTATCAAGGTGATTTTGGTAATTGCTGGCCTGGCTTTTTCACCAAACGCCCGAGTGACCACAGAGAAACATGGCTCATAGAGGCAGCAACCTTGTGCGGCTCCGATTACAGCCCAAACGGCAAGGAATGTCCAAGGGTCATTTACGAAAGAAAGCCCAGCTAAGGCCAGGCAGCCAAGAAAAGCTCCGCCTCCAAGGACCCAGCGACCTAGCCCTTCATCAATCCGACGGCCAGCCCAGGGTGAAACTAAAGCGGCGATCAATATTGCTACGGTTAGTCCTAGTGTTAAATCTGCCTTTTGCCAACCAAGCGTTTCCTCCCAGGTCAGTAGAAGGCCAGCAAAGATGTAGAAGATGTAGGCCCAGATAACTGTCTCGCCTAGGCCGAGCAGCCATACTCCTAACAATCGTTTATGGCCTGCATCAGTCATTAGAACTGCTAAGCCTGAAAAACTCTAAGGAACCAGGGTGAGACATAGCGAAACCAAACAAAAATGTTTCACCATAATCGAAGTCATGGTGATCCAGCGCAAGCCCCTCTCATACTAGCCCTAATTCTTTCAATTCAGCTAGCATCGAGGCTGGCATCGCTGGGTCGATTTCACCTGAGAGTTCGTGAAGATCTTCTGGGGCATCTTTGGCGTCAAGATATCTCCAGCCTTGGAATGGCCGAGTGGCGCGCGGGACGACTGGGATCAATTCTGGTGCCAGTAAAATGCCACACCGTCGTATCCCGTCTTCACCATACACTTCTTCAAAGTCCAAAATAATTTGGCGAGCTTGCATAACGCCCTTGATCACCCAGAACATGCTTCCACTATTGGCAAGCAGTTCATTGGCTCGCTTTGGCCACATGCGTGTCACATGACGGCTGATAGCTGGCTCACCGCGTTCCTTGCGCTGGGAGCGGCGCATTGCCTGGATTGTAGCAAGATTATCGATGCTATCTGTGCCTACAGAGAGTTTTCGGAGATGTAGCGTCATGAGTTAAACTTATAGTTATGATGCTGCTCGTCTATGGGATGGATTGTGGATTGTCTAACGGTTAGAGTTTTGTGGTACATCCATTTTCTTTCAGAGGAGCTCTTCCCATGTCGATAACTCTTTACGGCATAGCTGCCAGTCGCGCGTCGCGCTGCCTTTGGGCGCTAGAAGAAACTGGTTTGCCTTACCAACACGTTAAAACGGTGATGCGCAAGGACACTGGGACACCAGAGTTTCTGAAGGTTAATCCTAATGGACGTATACCAGTCCTCGTTGATGGTGAGGTCGTAATGTTCGAGTCTTTGGCCATAAATTCTTATATTGCCAGTAAGGCTGGAGGAGACTTGGCACCCAAGAATTCAGTGGAAAGCGCAGCTTTAATGCAGTGGTCGCTTTGGGTGATGACGGAAGCTGAAAAGGCCTTGCTCGATGCTATGTTCCATACTCTGGGTATCATGGGTAGAGAGAAAGACGTCGATAAGGTTGCCGAAGCAGTTTCAATACTGGAGCGTCCATTTAAGGTATTGAATCTAGAGTTAGAAAAAAAGAATTGGCTTGTGGGAGATCGCTTCTCAATAATCGACCTAAACGTTGCCAGCGTTCTCTCGTGGGCAAAGACTGCAAGGTTAGATCTATCTGCGTTTCCTAATATTGAACGTTGGCTTACGGCTTGCTTGGGACGGCCAGCTTTTGGACGTGTGAGGGAAATGCAGAAGGCGGGTTAGCAATTACTGACGGAACTGTTTTGACAGCTTCAGGCCCTGACTTTGGTAGTTGGAGCCCGCGTCTTGGCCATAGAGGAGATCCGTAGCGCTAGTAAGGCGCTCAATTGCTACAAAGCCGGCGACCTGCCCGTCATCAACCATAAAGGGCACCTCATGGCTGCGGACTTCCAGTACTATTTTTGCACCTATGCGCTTATTGCCCTGATAGCCGAAACCAGGGTCAAAAAAGCCCGCATAGTGGACCCTGAATTCCCCTACTAGAGTATCGTAGGCAAACATGTCCGCAGCCCAACCATCGGGAATGGCGACGGTTTCTTTTGTTGCAAGAATATGAAAATGGTCTCTTTCTAGAATTAGACCCCTGCCTTCAGGCCGATAAAGTGTTTCCCAGAAATCAGATGGCTCGTAGGCACCTTTTTGATCAACATCTATAGGTTGATCAGTAGTTCGAGATTTGTAACCAACAATTCCCGTGTCCAGGTTGCCTACAACATCTACGGAAAGTGCAATTGCTCCATCCCTGACAATGGCATCGCCAACCTCTGGGAGAATTACACCATAAGTTTCGTTAAGCTCTCGAACGGCTCGACTACCAATACTGGGAGTTCCGGTTCGGAAGCGGAGCTGAGCTAGTCTCGAGCCAGGCCGCACTATTATGTTAAAAGACCTAGGAGCAATTTCTAACCAAAGTGGACCAGTGTAACCTTCTTCAACGGTATCAAATTGAACACCAAAATCGGTAATGAGCCGCGCAAAAATATCTAATCTTCCCGTCGAACTTTTAGGATTTGCGAAACCAGACTCGCGCCGTCTTAAGTCTACTGTCTCTTGCAAACGAACTATGTAGATTGATCCTGTCTTAAGCTCTGCTCCCCCAGATAGATCGATGCGCTTAGCGTCAACAGATTTGAGTTTATCCGCCATAGACCAATCGCGGCCCGGTAGGAAGCTGGCGGGCACTTCGTAGCCTTGGGCTGACAGCCGAAGGTCTAAACTTGCTGGTTGAATTTGATCGATATCGAAAGGTGTCTCTGCACGAATTCGACCAACTTCAGCGACTTGGCGAATGCGTTGCGCGGGCCAAACACCAGTTCCGCCTTCATGTTCGCGAGGAATTTCTGGAAATATTGGTTGCTTCATAGTCAGGGTGTTTTTGGATAAAGTAGATTACCAATAGACCCGGAATCTGCTCTGAAGCAAAGGCCGGCCTATCCACAGGCGCTTGACCTAACCCTGCTTTATCCCACATGCATGCAGGACAACACATAAAGTTCGGATTCACAATGGCTGATAATGACCCTTCACTTTGGCACGGTACCACTATTCTCGCAGTTAGAAAGAATGGCCGAGTAGCCATCGCCGGGGATGGGCAGGTGAGCTTAGGCCATACTGTTATCAAGGGTACCGCTAGAAAGGTCCGTAGACTTGCAGGTGGGACAGTTATTGCAGGTTTTGCTGGTGCCACTGCTGATGCATTTGCTCTTTTTGAAAGACTTGAAGCCAAACTTGAACAGTATCCAGGCCAGCTGGCGCGTGCTGCTGTGGAAATGGCAAAGGAATGGCGCACCGACCGTTATCTCCGAAGATTAGAAGCGATGATGGCGGTTGCTGACGCATCTACTTCTCTCACCTTGACGGGCGTGGGTGATGTGCTGGAGCCAGATGATGGTCTAATAGGAATCGGGTCAGGAGGCGGGTATGCTCTTTCAGCTGCTCGTGCACTTTTACCGCTTGAAGGAATGGATGCTGAAATGATTGCGCGTCGTAGTCTTGAAATTGCATCAGAAATTTGCGTTTACACTAACAACAACATCGTCATCGAAGCCATGGACGCGGAAGTATAATGACCAGCTTTTCCCCCCGCGAAATCGTATCAGAACTTGATCGTCACATTATTGGACAGAAAGATGCAAAGCGCGCTGTTGCGGTGGCATTGCGTAACCGTTGGCGTCGGCGTCAATTGCCCGATAGCCTTAAAGATGAGGTCCTGCCGAAAAATATTTTGATGATCGGGCCTACAGGTGTCGGCAAAACTGAGGTTGCCCGGCGCCTTGCTCGGCTTGCCGAGGCGCCTTTTATAAAAGTCGAAGCAACGAAGTTTACGGAAGTTGGATATGTTGGCCGTGACGTAGAGTCTATCGTGAGGGATCTTGTTGAAATTGCAGTTCATGCGGCCCGAGAAAAACAGAGAGCGACATTACTTCCGAAAGCAGAGATCGCTGCGGAAGAACGAGTTATAGATGCATTGGTGGGTGAGGCAGCATCTGAGTCTTCGAGACAGACTTTCCGAAAGAAGCTCCGCGAAAATGAGTTGAATGATCGAGAAATAGAGATCGAACTGCGAGATGGTCCTGGAGGACCAAAAATGCCGAGCTTTGAGATACCTGGCATGCCGGGAGCTCAAATGGGAGTGATGAACCTAAACGATATCTTTGGTAAGGCGTTTCAGGCGCCGACCAAGAAGCGCCGCATGACAGTGGGTGAGAGTTATGAGGCTCTTGTTCGTGAAGAGAGTGAAGCATTAGTGGATGAAGATGCTGCTGCTCGCGAGGCTGTTGAAGCTGTTGAGGAGAATGGCATCGTTTTTCTCGATGAAATCGACAAAATTGCAAGTGCGGCTAACCGCTCCGGTGCCGATGTTTCAAGGGAGGGTGTTCAGCGAGATTTGCTGCCTCTCATAGAGGGAGCAACGGTGCCTACTAAGTATGGAACCGTAAAAACTGATCATATTCTATTCATTGCCTCCGGCGCTTTCCACCTGGCGAAGCCTTCGGATTTATTGCCTGAGCTTCAGGGGCGTTTACCTATCCGCGTTGAATTAAAGGCTCTCGAAAGGGATGATTTCGTAAGAATTTTACGAGAGCCTGAAGCATCTTTACTCGTGCAATACAAAGCACTCATGGAAACTGAAGGTGTGACCCTAGACTTTACTGACGATGCGATCGAAGCACTTGCGGACCTAACAGCAGAAATAAATGCTAGTGTTGAAAATATTGGTGCCCGGCGTCTGCATACTGTTATGGAGAGATTGCTGGAGGAAATAAGTTTTGATGCATCTGACCGAAAGGGTGAGTCGATAAAAATAGATGGTGAGATGGTTAGAGACCGTGTCGGAGAGCTTGCTAAGGACACTGATCTTTCAAAATTTATCTTATAAACTTTTTGTCTAATTCAGCCTCTTTAGGGAACCAAATCCATGTCCAATTCCCAGATTGCTCAAATTCCTGGCGTATATCATCGCAAGATTGGCGAAATCATTGTGACTGCAGTTTCAGATGGCTATCTGGATGGTGATGTAAGCGTTTTGCGGAATATTGATGAAAACGACGCTATGGCAATGCTCAAGGCGAACTTTAGAAAGGGTCGCCGAACTTTCGTCAATGGTTTCATTATCCGTTCAAAAGGGCGAACAGCTCTTGTTGAAACGGGTTCAGGTAATTACCTGTTGCCGACTGCGGGAAAGCTTTTGTCAAACGTAATTGCGGCAGGGGTGGACCCAAAAGAGATCGATACTGTCCTTTTAACCCATATGCACCCCGACCATTCCGCTGGGTTAACCAATATGGCGGACAACTCGCTTTACTTCCCAAATGCTGAACTTGTCGCTCACGAGAATGAGCCGAAGCATTGGCAAGATGATTCAGCTATGGCCAGGGCTGATGATCGCGCGAAGAAGTTGTATTTTCAGGCGGCGCGAGAGCAAATCACTCCATATGCAAAGCAAAGCCGTTTCTTCCAAAAAGATGAGGAGGTTTTCCCTGGCGTGACCGCTCTTAGGGCCCATGGTCATACGCCAGGCCATACCTGCTATATGATTGAATCTGGTGGTGAAAGTCTTTTGATTTGGGGCGATATCGTGCATGTGCCTGAGATACAAACCGCACGTCCGGAAGTTGCAATAGCTTTTGATACAGATATCGAAGCGGCTATTGCATCACGCCGTCGGATTTTTGATATGGCCGAGCAGGATGGCCTTTTGGTTGCGGGAATGCACTTACACTTTCCAACTTTTAGCCACTTGGTGAAAAGTGGAGAGGGTTATAGCTTGATCCCTGAGCCTTGGGCTCACGATATGTAAGGCGGATGTGCGCGTGCCTTGACGATACAGGGCAGCGGGCTTCTCAATCAGTCAGTACGGCTGGTCACTTCCAACAGATGATAGCCGAATTGGGTCTTCACCGGGCCTTGTACTTCGTTGACGGTTGCGCTGAACACAACCCTATCAAACTCTGGAACCATCTGGCCTGGACCGAATGATCCGAGGTCGCCACCACTCCGACCGGATGGGCAGGAGGAGTGCTGTTGCGCCAGCTTGGCAAAATCTTCGCCATTGGCAATCTTGTCCTTGAGCTCCTGGCAAAGCTCCTCGGAATTGACCAAAATATGTCTTGCTGTGGCGCTTGCCATGGATCTTCCTCTTCAACTTGGAATTGGGTGAAGGATTAACCTCAGATGAGGTTTGAGGTCGTGGATACAGGGTTCTAGGTTGTCAATCAACGATAAACAGCCACTCGTTGATCTTGGTGGGCCATCGGTGTACCACAAAATTGTAGGCGACCTGGTGCCCCATTCCTGGTTACAGGATGAATTTGTACCCATCTTTCTGCTCATTGTGCAATTGGCCTCAGAGGCAGAAGATAATATGAACCTCCACGCACTAAAGATCAGTCAGATGTCAGGGTAAGTTTTTCAGCATCCGCATACCCGTGTGTCTAAACTCATAAAAAAGATGTAGCTGAACGAGATAGTCAATAAATCCATCGCTGTTTGTTGAGTGCTTTGATGGCTGTACATTTAATGCGCCCACTCTTATGTTGCGGCTCTTAATGACTCGGCTATGCGCCTAACAAGTTGCTGATCGTGTAGGGAAAATAGGTTTCCCAGGTGATTGGTCTTAGACACCCTGAAAGATAGAGCATGACGGATTTCGAAGGCGTGGTTCCGGCGCTTCATAAGGCATTGATGAAGCGCGGATATAAGACTTTGACCTCGGTGCAAAATGCTGTCCTCGCGAAGGAAATGCGTGATGCGGATGGTTTGGTTTCGGCACAGACTGGATCCGGAAAGACGGTGGCCTTTGGGCTGGCTATGGCCCCAACCCTGCTGGCGGGTGCTGATATTTTTGGTCCCGCGCGCGCGCCACTAGCGTTGGTAGTTGCCCCGACGCGCGAGCTAGCCTTACAGGTCATGCGGGAACTTGAATGGCTCTATGAGTTCACGGACGCCTGCGTGACCTCCTGCGTTGGTGGTATGGACATGCGAGCCGAGCGAAGAGCTTTGGAACGTGGGGCACATATCGTCGTAGGCACACCGGGGCGGCTTCGTGACCATATCGAGCGTGGTTCGCTTGATTTGTCTCGGATCAAGGTGGTTGTTATGGACGAGGCGGACGAGATGCTTGATCTCGGTTTTCGAGAGGACCTGGAATTCATCCTGCAGGCCGCGCCGGAAAAACGAAGAACCTTGATGTTTTCGGCTACTGTGCCCAAGACCATTGCCGCTCTCGCTAAACGCTATCAGCAAGATGCGGTGCGTATCACTGCTGCAGGTGAAGAACATCAACATGGCGACATTGAATATCGCGCGTTGACCTGTGCCCCAACCGATACGGAAAATGCCATCATCAATGTGTTGCGTTACATGGATCCGACCTCAGCCATCGTCTTCTGCGGCACTCGGGCAACTGTTAATCACCTGACCAGCCGTTTCACCAACCGTGGAATTTCTGTGGTTGCCCTATCGGGAGAACTGAATCAGAGCGCGCGATCTCATGCCCTTCAGGCGCTACGGGATGGCCGAGCAAGGGTTTGTGTTGCGACGGATGTCGCAGCTAGGGGCATTGATTTGCCAAACCTAGAATTAGTAATCCACGCTGATCTGCCGAGGAATTCAGAATCATTATTGCATCGTAGCGGACGCACTGGGCGAGCAGGCCGTAAGGGCGTTGCCACTTTGATCGTGCCTTACCCTCGCCGACGACATACAGAACGATTATTAAGAAATGCAAATATCGAGGCGATTTGGGCTAAACCCCCTTCGGTTGAACAGATTCAGGAGCAGGATCGTCAGCGAGTACTGGAAGATGCGGACCTGAGTGGCGACTTTACCGAGGATGAGCGCATGTTTGCGAATGAGCTCTTGAACCGCTTCGATGCAGAAGCCGTCGCCATAGCTTTCCTGCGAAAGTTCATGGCGGGATTGTCTGCGCCAGAGGAGCTTCTAGACGCTTGGCCGGATGGCGGTCGCAGCGATCGCAAAGACCGTACAGGACGCAGCCAAGGCGGCGAGAGCAGCAAACGCGGAAGCGATTTTGAGGATGGGGTCTGGTTGCGACTGTCTGTCGGTCGGAACCACAGAGCTGAGCCACGTTGGTTGTTACCAATGCTATGCCGTCATGGCAATATAACCAAGACTCAGGTTGGCTCCATCAAGATATTCGACGCCGAAACTCATGTGGAACTTCGCCCCGAAGCGCTCGACAAGTTTTTGCAGGCAATAGGCCCCAGTCGCAAGCTCGAGAAGACTATTACGGTTGACCGAGTTGTTGGTGATTCAGTCTCTGCCGGCAGAACCGAAAAGCGTAGAGGTGTGTCAGGGGCCGCAACACGCCGAGCACGGCGATCTCACGGAGACAGTCCAAGTCAAGAATCTACGTCGAATGTTTCTCACATCCAAACTAACGAGTTGGATATCAAGCCTGGTGAGGCTGCACCGAACCAGCGTAAACCCAAGAAGCTTAAAAATTCTAAAAAACCCAAAGTACACAAAGGCAAGACAAAAACGAACTTCAAGGAGGCCAAATCCCGCAAGGCTAAGCCTGGGGAAGAAAAGCAACGACGGGCCAAGCCTAAGAAGGGGCGTAGCAAGACCCCGGCTGCATAGTTTGATCCCGACCCATGGGTACCTCCTGGCACTTGGTTCTAACACAACTATAGATGATCGTTGATGCTTAGATCGGATGGGGATCGCCAGTAGTATTGTCCAGATACGTTGATATGAGGGCCGAAGTCTTGAGTAAAACTAGGGATTCCATAATTCTAAGTCTGCAACGGATGCCCGAATTTTAGTTTTTGTATCGTCGCTATCTGCAGAAATTGCTAAACCAACAAGCGTTGTGATTGGTGCACCAAAAGCAGTTAAAAAGTCTTGGTCTAAATTTACAGACTCTTGAAATCTTCCCAAGCCAGAGGGGCGTAGGATAATCGTTTTACCCTGATTACCCAGGTACGGCGTTAACAAAAAATCACCTCGTTTATGAGCTCCTCCAAAAACGTACATCAATACTCTGATGGATTTATTGTCGAGCATTGAAAGCATTGACTTATGTTGCAGGGTTGGTGCGTCTTTTGCCTCCGCGAATACAAAGTACATTGCAAGATTGCGATCATCGCTTCCTTTAATAGTTAGATCCGTTGGGGGAACAGTTTTAGTTACCTCCCATGTCCATGACGCTTTTTTGGTCGATCCACTTTTGCCCTCTGTCGCAGACCAAATCATCGACACGGTTTTGTCAGATTCAACCAACACCTGGTTCATATTGGTTATGTATTTATTTGATGAGAACACTGAAAATTTTTGATGGGTCCAGCCATCAAAATTGATCGACTTTGCTAATGCTGGATTGATGATAAATACCAACATGGCTAGCAGGCACCAAAGTATCTTCCCCGTTGAAAACAATGAATTATTCATTCGCTCTTTATGTTCAACTGCAACTAAAGATTAGTTTTAAGCAAAACAAAAATCATTCCATTACAAGGCCACCATCTACATAAATCGTTTGTCCAGTGATGAAAGCCGACCAGGGTGAAGCTAGAAAAAGTACTGGCCCCGCTATGTCTTCGGGCTTCGCTATACGTCGCAATGGGGTGGCAGAGATAATATCTTCTTTGATATTTTCTCGCACCCTTTCGCTCGCTTTAGTTGGGTAAACTAACCCAGGGGCAACAGTGTTGACGCGTATTCCAAGGGGGCCAAGTTCAGCTGCTAATGTGCGCGTAAACCCTACTAGGGCGGCCTTTGCAGTTGCATAGTCGTGGTATGGGACGACGGGTCTCGCAATCAGATCGGTGGCAATGTTAATGATGGATCCGTTGGCGCGGGTTAACATGTTTGGAACCGCTGCTTGCACCATATTATGAGCGGCCTGCACTGCACCCTCAAATTGGCTCTGGTAATCTTGCCAATCTAGGTCCCAATGAAGTTTCCTCCGCTCTGGGTCAAACTCATATGGTCGAAAAGCGTTGTTAACTAGAACGTCGATCTTCCCAAAGGCTTCAATGGTCTCGGAGACTAAGTTTGTTGCACCGTCTTTATTTGTAACATCAGAGCAGATTGCTAATGCTACTCCGCCATTTGTCTCGCAGGCTGCAACAGTTGCCGCCGCGGTTTCGGCATTGGTTAAATAATTTACACCAACGTTGGCCCCTTCGCGCGCAAAAGCTTGAGCAATTGCCGATCCTATCCCGCGACCAGCACCAGTGACGAGCACACTTTTTCCGCTAAAATTCATAGTTATTATTTCGGTATGAGATCGCTGAAGATAACCTTTTTCATCTCTAATTTAGATTTAATTAGTCCTAGTTCTAAGAAAGTGTCAGCGCCTTTTTGCAAGAGCTCGACGTCAAAATGCCCAAGCCCTTTAGCTTTAGTCGTTTGTGATTGCGCAGAGAGATTTCGGAGTTTGATGATTGCAAGGTTTACCTTTTCGTTCCGCCCGTTAATTGAGCGCGTTATAGCGATTTTTGCCGCTTCTTCCGGCTCAGAAATCATCCACGCAGCACTTTTTTGATATGCTTTTAAAAATCGGCGGAGTAGGGGTTTTTGATCCCTATAATGATTGCGGCGAACGACAAACATATCGCTTGGTACATTAAGGCTATCTCTGACCTCTATTACATCGACCTCACCAATGCCCTTTAGTTTAGCAACGTAAAGGCCAGTGTCGGTTGCTGCAGTGGCATCCACTTGGCCTTGCATTACTGGTGCAAAGTTAAGCAGACCAGTTACCTTAATTTTAACATCAGTCTCTTTAAGCCCCACCTGATGCAGTAGGACCTGAAGATTTTGCCGAGTTCCGCTGGAAAGGCTGTATACCCCGATAGTCTTCCCTTTTAAGTCTGCCGGTGTCTTGATACCCCGACCAACCGGTGAAACCACGTTAAAAACATTTTGGGGGTAGATATTGTAAATGGCTACTAAGTCCTCGCCTTTATCGAGAGCTTGATAGAAAGAGGCTGGATCTGTGAACGCTACATCCGCTGCTCCTGAGAGCATATTAGCAATTGCGGACCCCCCACCTGCGCCTGGGACGTAGCCAAGGTCTATTCCTTCTGCTTTAAAAAACCCTTTGTCAGGTTCGGCAAGTATATTGGTGATTTCGCTAATTGGTTTACTCCAACCAGCAATACGTACCTTTTCAAGAGTTGCAGACATGGCTGCAGAGCTGGTGAAAGAGAACGCTAATATCGCTGCCAATAGAGAATGTTTCATTAGAAGGTGCCTTTCTGACGGCTTTGTAAAATCCGCCTCTCAATTACAACTATAATTTGATAAAAAAAGAGGCCCATAAGGGTGATCAGAATAAAAAGAGCGAAAATTAAGGTTGTATCCATCATCCCTTGAGCAGCAATGATGCTAGCTCCTAGCCCCTTGCTGCCTGCAATAAATTCGCCAACTACTGCGCCTACCAAAGCGAGAACTATCGCAACTCGAATTCCAGCTAGAATTACGGGCATGCTGGTTGGAAGCTTCAGTCGCAATAAGGTCTGAAGTCTGGTCGCACCCAGCATGCGAAAGAGATCTCTTTTCTCCTGCGGAACATTTGATAAACCCGTTATTGTGTTTTCGAGCAGTGGAAAGAAACAGATTAGAGCTGTGATAATGACCGTAGAGGTCATCCCAAAGCCGAACCAGATTATGAAAATTGGTCCAAGAGCTAGTTTTGGCACTACCTGACTGGCAAGCACGTAAGGCCAAAGGAGACGGCGAAGGCGCGGCATTTCGGCAAGTATCGCGCCAATAAGGAAACCGATGACGCACCCTAGGGCAAATCCCAACAGAGTCTCAGCACCAGTTACCCAGAGATGTTGCCAAAGAGCACCAGATACAAGGCCATCCCAAAGTGTTTCTGTAACTGCTGAAGGCGCAGGAAGTACCAGAGGCGAAACTCCGGAGAGCAACACACCCAGCTCCCAGGCGATCAGTACCGCTACGAGCAGAGCAGAGCTGGATATATGCCTCAACACTGTCCCGCCCCTAATAACATTGCCGATCTGACTTTCCGGCAGAGTTTGGAAAAGTGGGCTTCATATCGTAAGTCTGAGGCTCGTGGTCTAGGAAGGTCTATTTCGACTTCGTGGGTAATAAGCCCTCCCTCCATAACTAAGATTTTGTCTCCCAGGTATGCTGCTTCTCCAATATCGTGGGTGACAAAAATTACAGTCGTGCCGCTGGCTTCAACCAGATTGATTAATACGTCTTGGAGATCCTCACGGGTTAATGCATCAAGAGCAGCGAATGGTTCGTCCATCATTAGGACGGGGGGGGAGGTAACAAGCGATCGGGCAAGCGCTGCCCGGCTTTGTTGCCCGCCCGAAAGTTGTTCTGGATAACGTTGAGCAAGATGCTTGATGCCAGCGAGTTCCAGCAGTTCGAGCGCAAATTTTTCATCCGATTTATTTACAGAGCCTTTAAGACTTATAGGTAGTAAGACGTTATCAATTACCGTTAACCATTCTAGAAGGGATGGCGTTTGAAATACAAAACCAACATCTGAAGATGGCCCATCGACAGGGGTATCGCTAATTTTAATTGAGCCGGACGATGGTGCCAGCAGGCCAGCAGCCACTTTTAAACATGTAGTTTTTCCGCATCCACTCCTGCCGACCAAGCAATAAAACCCGCCTTTGGGAATGTTAAAGTCAATTCCCAAAAGACCTTTTGATCCATTAGAAAAAGTATAGCTAACTTTTGATAGGCTAATTGAGGTTGGGTTAGTCTGCATAACTGGCCAAATCTTCAGCAGCAGTTTCAGCGCGAGCCTCTATTTCGGTTATTCTTACTAGGTCAAGCAAATTGAAACGTCCATCGTGGTGCCAGCCGGCTTCTGGTGAGGTCATATCGCCAAGAGCAGTAACACGGGTCACCCCGACTTCACCTAACATGGAGGCAAGGTTGAAAAGACGTTCTGGTGTCGCAGAGATTGCCGCCGTTTGGATCAATGTTTTGTAGGGCTTGGATAATATTGGCGTTTCTTCAAGGTCGTCGACGGCAACAATTCTGATAGTACGATTAAGACCACTTGGCCTCAGTGCACGGTCTTGCAGTTGAATTGAGACAGTCCAATTACCGTTGCATGGTTCTACGACTTTACCACCCAGACGGGTCTCTTCTGCCATACGCCATTCTACTAAGCTAGATGCCTCGGCAAGAGAGAGGGGGCGCCGCGGGAATTTTTCCTCATAACTTGCAAGTGATTGGGCTATGTAAGTTCCAAAAGTTTCTGGTGAAATTGCACCACCTTTTTCGACGAAGAAAACATGCGGTGAGTAACACCCCTGCTGGTCATATCGTACAACGTCGTATGCAGCCTTTCTTGCAGTTGAAGAGGCGCGGGAGGGATCAAGGGCTTCTCTCCCAATTAGGCCAAAGCTGATTTTATGGCCGTGAGCTAGAAAGCGCGTCGATGCTGGGGCTTGCGCTGCTAGCGCTGCGATCGCCGTGTCTCCACCGTATGCAAGTGCAACATCTGCTTCCCTAAACAGTCCGGCCTCAAGTTCTGTATTGCCGCCCTGCCACCAAACCAGTGCTATCGTCTTCGCGAGTTCAGGATCGGTTTCCGCTAAAACGTCATGAAACCACCCTGCAAAAAAAGGCTCAGCTGTCGCAACCTTTCCAACGCTTGCGGCCTTCACTAACAGTCCAGCAATCAGTGTCCAAAGAGGCAGACCAGGAACATTTCCTGCCCAAACATGTGCTAAGAGATCAGGTCCAAAGGCACGACCAAAGCCTCCTTTAACAAGTGGCTGGAATTTGTCGAGAATACCTGGGTTTGGAAAGTCTTCGGTAATGAAACGCTGAAGTTGCGGTTTTCTGAACGTTTTGAGATAGCCAGTAAGGCCAATCCGCACCATTTCTTCGTCATAGCCAGTCACTATTGGCAGCAAATGCTCCATTTTTTTTCGAACTGGGTGGCTTCTGTCGAGAAGACGGGCCACTGTCTGGTCAATAGCAGTAAGAACCCTATCGACAGGCCAAGTTTTGACACTGTTTCTCGCGTTGAGCCGAACTTTGGAGGCGATGATACTCAGATCTGCGGACTGCAAATTTGGCGTTAATGCAATTAAGCTCTTTTCACCATCTCCGCCATATTGCCTGGGCTCCCAATGAATCCTCTCTGGATCAAGCCCATGAAGGCGGCCTACGTATTCAACGTCTGTTGTCAATTTGCAGCCGCCGATATCAAAAATTCATCGACCGCCATTGAACACCCCTGAGCCTCGGCACCACTAACGCGCCCATGGAGCATGAAACCTTCATCCACCTCAACCCCTGCATCTTCTGTCAATATAGTGGTTACAATATTGAAGTGGGCGAGGTCTGTGTGCGCAAGAACACCAGTCGTGCCCTTGGGGAGGGATGAGCCTGTGAGAGGGTCAACGACACGTGTTTTTATCCAATGGGGGCCAGATTTAACAGACGGACAAACAGCATTACCATTGTCATAGAATTGGGTGCTGAGCTCAGTCATTCCATACATATTGATGCAGTTTGCGCGAGAGACCCCAAAAGCATTTTGAAGGGCATCATAAAATGTATCCAACTCCAACTCTCGGGATTGGCCTTTAAAACCTCCAGTATCGAGAAGGCGGCTGCCAGGCGGTAGTTGGAAGCGTCTTCCCTGACGTTCCATTTCATCTAAAACATGGACGAAGCTGAAACTGGCGCCCAGCAAACCGTATGATACACCATTTTCTTCTGCATCTTCCAAACTGTGGAATAAGCGTTCGTAATCGATGCCATTACTTCTAACAAAGTGGGAGCTTCCCTCAGAGCCAAAGTATTGCTTGGCGAGTTCAAGATAATGGGCGAGCGAGGAATTCGGCATAGCCACAGGTGGCGGAAAAAGAATGCCAATTTTTAGTTTTTCTCTATTGCCCATGAATCGTTCGAGAAAATTTTGACGCATTGATGCGTTATATACGGCCAAGGTTGGATGGTAGCTTTTCCCTCTTTTTCCACCCTGTGTTGTGCCACTTGTCATAAAGGTGGCTTCTGCACTTGTTGGAGAGGAGCATGTAAGGTCAAGCGTCTTGAAGGCGCTGATGGGTACAGCGGGAATATCTGCCCAGTGCCGCACCGTTTTGGGTGTTTTTCCTCTTGCTAAGCAAAACTTTTTGAACGGCAGGTTATGTTCAAATTGATATGCAAAAATTGAAAGCGCCATCTGATCGAAATCGGCTTCGACAGCATTTTTATTTTCGATGAAGGTTAGGAGTTTGCTAACAACTTCAGCCTCATCCATCGCGCTATCTCCACTCAGAGGATGACACTAGGAGAGGGATAGGCCGCATCTTTAGAGTCCCATTCCCTCCGCCGGTATAATCCGGTTCAGGTTCAAAGGGTCATCGTGCTGACACTCATTTTAGTCAACGACCAATGGTGTCTATCGATATCTCAGCCCTTAAAGCAGGGCCCCCCTACGGTAAGTCCCAGACGCTAAGTGGAAAACTGCTCTCGCGTCAAGATTGATATGATATTTTTTGCCGGCCTTATTTTCGAGTTTATCACAAAAGTAAAAAAATACATTTGCGGTTGAAGAGGCTAATTATGCTCTCTTATCTCTGGCTTATTAGGAAATTAAAACTCCTTTGGCGTCGTCTGACGCGATTGTACAACGCCAGTGAACACGACGCTCTTCGATGGGATAATCTGCTGTTGCAGAATGGAGTGTGCAACGATTGTCCCAGGTAACCAGATCACCGACTTCCCACTTGTGTCTATATTCTGCCCCCGGTGCAATTTGATATTGTTCTAGTTCTTGAAAAAGATCCTTCGCTTCTTGATCAGATAAGCCAACGATCCGCAGCAAATGTGTAGGATTGAAGTAAAGAGTTTTTTGTCCAGTCTCACTATGAGTGCGAATTAAGGGGTGTCGCACTGGTGGAAGATTTCTGTCCTCTGGCTCAAGCAGTTCCGAACTTTTTCGAGATACACCCCCATAAACATAATCTGCTTCCAAGTTTTGAATTCTCTTCTTAAGGGTATTTGGTAAGGAGTTATAAGCCATAGCCATATTGGCAAAGAGCGTGTCTCCACCTCTTGATGGGATCTCCAAGCCAAAAAGCTGTGTGGCTTTACACCCCTTTGGATCCCAAGGACCATCTGTGTGCCATCCGTGTCCGCGCGTATATACCGGCCTATTTACAGTCCCATCAGCATTGCGAGCATTGGTGCCCATGACCGTCAATTCGGGATGATTTGGATGACGTGATTTTTTTACTAAGTGTGGAAAAATTTCGCCAAAGCGTCGGCCATAGCTGAGAAAGTCTTCAATTGTAAGTTCTTGACCACGAATGCAGATCACACCAGCTTCGAGCCAGGCTCTATAGATCAGCTGAAATTCACTGTCGCTTATGCTTCGAATATCTATACCGGTGACGATTGCCCCACAGCCAGGACTGGCCTTTTCAATATGCACCACCCTCCTCCTACTGCAGCTCGCTTTTGATTTCACCAATTAGTTCAATTGCCTTGAGTACATCCTTTTGGGCTAATCCAGGCCACTGCAGCCTAACTATCAGGTGATTGACCCCAAGTTTTTGGTTAAGCCATTGGATCCGATCTTTCACCATAGCCTTGTCGCCAATAATGAAACGAGCTGCTTGGAAGTCATCAAAAGCCTCTTCGAAAGGTTGTCCTGCAACATTGGCGCTACCCCACGACGCGTAAGCTGAATACTTGTAAATTAGGGGTTCCTTGGCGATAGCAAAAGCCTGTTTAGCCGTAGTAGCGACGAAGCATTCCCGTATCATTGGTTTTTCAGTGGGAGGGCCAAGACCTTTTGCTTCGCGTTCTTCATCATAAATCGCGTAATTGCGTTCCAACTGATCCCAATCAGCAGATGGGCTAACTAGCCAGGCATCAGCTATTCGAGCAGCACGACGTATTGCGGGTTCTACGCTTGCTCCGATCCAAAGAGGCAGGGAGGATCCATTTTTGGGTCTAACAGAGGCGCCAACGTCTGTTAGCTGAAAGAACTGGCCCGTATGAGAAATGCGGTCCTCTGACCAGAGGCGCCGAATGACGTTGATTGCTTCTGTCGTCCGAGCGGCACGCTTACTAAAATTGACCCCAAAGGCCTCGAATTCTGCCTCACGATATCCTAGGCCAACGGCAAGAATATAACCACCTCTGCAGATCCAATCGAGTGTTGCTGACTCTTCGGCCACTTGAACAGGGTTAGTCATACCTAGGAGCCATATACCGGGCCCCATTCGCATATTTCCCGCTTCTGCAGCAAGTCTTGCTAACAGAATATTAGCCTGAAACATGCGAAGAGGCTGCGTCAGGTAGTGGTGTGGCGCTATGATAGAGGAAAAACCACAATCGCGAGCAGTACGCACCTGAGCCAACAAATTTTCAGTTGCATCATCTAAAGGCGCGTCATCAGAAAATTGTGGATTTATGTAGAGGCCAAAGTCCATTTGACATCTCTCTCTTGCAGAAATCAGTTTATTTTGTAGGTGCGAACCGCCGTGTCGTGGAATAGCTGACGTTTTTCGTCGACGCTGTAATCCAGTGTAAGGTGCTTGAAAGAATTCCAAAGAGTGTTGTAGCTGCAGCTGGTCATATCTACTGGAAAGTTTGACTCGAACATACATCGACTGGTGCCAAAGTGTTCAATGGTATGTTCGTACCAACGTCGAGTTGCCTGCATTAAAGTTTCGCTAGTTGGTGGTGTGTTATGATTTTCCCAGCCAAAGCCGTTGATATCCATATTGATGCCACCAAGTTTTGCTAACACATTTTGACAGGTTGCTAGATCGGCTATTTCTTTCTGCCAGATTGGAAAAATGTCGTCAGCTTTACCCGCATAAGGTCCAATTCCAAGAGGGCCTCCAAAGTGATTTAGAATGATAGTTGTATCTGGAAATGCCCGTGCTAGTGCGGTTACTTCTTTAAGTTGTGTGTGATAGCACCAGGCTTCAAAAGTCATATTTCTGGGAGCTAATTCAGCAAACCCTTCTCTGAATTTTGCATTTGAAAATCGGTCCGGCCCGTTTGCATCTTTGGCGCTGCGAATCGAATTGTCAGCATCCCACTGGCCCTGGCAGCGAATTCCACGAAATCGCCCTCCGCCTGCTTGAACATGGGCATCAAGAACTTCGCCAACAGCACTGCCAATATTTAAATTGGCTGAGCCAACGATAGCTGCTGCAACCCTGCACTTCCCATACAAGCCAGAAGCACTCATCGCCGCGATACCATTTACGAACTCTGTTTCTCCAACGCACTTCAGGTGCTCTGGACCACTCGCCCTGTACATCGCTGAGCACTCAATGAACACAGTGCTGACAATGTTATGACCAGAATTTAAGTCCGACAAAATTTCATCAAGAAGATATTTCGGCGCTACACGGTCATGGCGAAACTCCCACAAGTGATGATGAGGATCACAGATCGGCAATTCCGGCTCCAAAGTATCTTCGATGACTTTGTCTAACCATGGCTTATTTTTTGAAGGAGTCATCATGCTATCCATTTTGAAAATTCCCGACGTTACAGCGTGCGCTCGTTAGATATTATCCTCAAGGCATTTGATTGCATTTAGTTGCCGCTATCCAATAGGCTGTAGTGATAAATTGGGAGAAAATCCTCATGGAAACGCCGACTTCAATTCGTGCTGAAGTTCGCTATGTGAATGCTGAATGGAAAGGTCGAAATGAAATTCCTCGAATAGGGTCCAGGGAAACACGACGGGCTAACACGTCCCGAAAGTCCATAGATATTTACGATGCTCGACCAGGCCTTGCGAATGGTGAAATCACTTTAGATGGTTCCGGTTTTACGCTTGAAAAGCTTGTGCACGCCGTAGAAGATTTTCGTGATATTGAGGCCACAGCGCGCCAGTACTACCCCGCTGTTGAAAAGTTGGTGGCCGATCTTTCTGGAGCAAAGAATGTATTTGTCCGGGATCATTTGGTTCGAACAGAGGTTCCCATTGACTTCAATGATGGATACGCAAGATTTGTTCATTGCGACTATAACATGAAGAGGTTGAAGGAGATGTCTGAGTCTTTGTTGAAGGCTAGAGGTATTGAGCCGAAAGAAGACTGGACCTATGCGTGGTTCAATACCTGGCAGCCTTTTGACAACCCAGCCGTAAATAATCCGCTAGCTTTTATAGATTGGCAATCATTGCCAGAAGATGACGTAATTGATTACTTCTATACAGGTCGAAACAGAGAGAGTTTGGTGGCGGCTCCCGTTTATAATCCAGATCACGTTTGGCGCTATGTGCCGTCGATGTCGCCAGATGAAATTCTGATTTTTAAACAGATGGACGGAAGGCGTAATGCATCTGTTTATTGCCCTCATACCTCTTTTGATAATCCTGCGGCCCCGGACGATGCCCCACCGCGTCGAAGTGTTGAAACACGGTTGTTGGCAGTTTTTTAAAGAGATCAAAAACGGGTATTGCTAGTTAAGGAATGGTTAAATTAGGCAAGAGTTGAGCTTAGTTCGGTGTGCAGTACTTGCAACTAGTTTAACGAATTAGTGAAGAATTCGCAGCATCAATCGCTTCAGGTAGAGCCTTCTCAAATGCGGCCAAGTTTTCTGGGAGACCTGCACTGACTCGAATACAGCGATCTTGAGGCGCTGCAAACGGCATCCGGACAAAAATACCTCTGGCTACAAGTTCATTCAAAATGGCGCGCGCAAAAGCGCTGTCTCTACCGCAGTCTATGGCGACAAAGTTGGCTGCACTGTCCAGGGGTTGAAGATTATTTGCAGTGGCGATGCGCCCAATCTCAAAGCGGGATGTTTCAACTAGTTTTCTTACATTGAGTAGCCAGTTTTGATCCCGTACTGAGGCAAGAGCGCCAGCCTGGGCGATACTGTTCACACCAAAGTGGTTACGTACTTTGTTGAATGCTAACGCCAGCCCTGCCTCGGCAATTCCATAGCCTACTCTCGCACCAGCCATACCAAAGGCTTTAGAAAATGTGCGGAACCTAATAACCCGTGGGTTGTCTACATCGATGGGAGGCGCCGTTAACTCTGGAGCAAACTCAATGTAGGCTTCATCAAGGCAAAGAATCGAGCCTTCTGGCACAGCGTTAATCATTGTTTGAACGGAATTTGCGTTATGCCAACTTCCCATTGGGTTATCTGGATTAGCTAGGTAAATTAGTGCTGCAGAGTTTGCCATAGATGCAGCAAGTAAGGCTTCGAGATCTTCTTTGTCGTCTTTGTAGGGTACTAATTCTAGTCGTCCCCCAAAGCCTGCTACGTGATAATTAAAGGTTGGATATGCGCCCAGCGAGGTTACTACTGGGGTCTGCTCAGAGACCATCAACCTAACTAGATTTCCCAAAAGAGCATCGATGCCCTCGCCAACTACGATGTTATCGGGCCGTACTCCATGCAACTTAGCCAACTCTTGCTTCAGGTCATAATTCTCCGGGTCGCAATAACGCCACACTTCAGAAGCAGCTAGTCGCATGGCTTCTAAAGCTTTAGGTGATGGGCCAAATACGCTTTCATTAGCTCCTATACGAGCTTGAAACGGTTTGCCTATTTGCCGCTCCTGAGTTTCAGGTCCAACGAACGGCACGGTTGAGGGCAATGATGCAGTCAGTGATGTGAATGGATAGTTTTGCATCTATGGCCTTAGATTGGCTGAAATTTAGACTAGTTTATCGCGGCGTATAGAGCCGCTGAACTTTAACCCTGGCTATATCAAAATCACGGCTCACCTGGAGCTGGATCAAAATGTTCTTCTAGTTTGTTTTTAACGTCCACCCAATCATCCGCATCGGTGGGACTGTCACCTTTTCGGGTAATGTTAGGCCAAGACTCTGAATAGTCTCTGTTAAACTCTACCCATTTCTCTGCCCCTACTTCCGTATCAGGCTTAATAGCTTCAATTGGACATTCTGGCTCGCACACACCACAGTCAATACATTCGTCGGGATGGATCACAAGCATATTTGCGCCGACGTAGAAGCAGTCTACAGGACATACTTCCACGCAATCCATGTATTTGCACTTAATGCAGTTATCTGTGACGACGTAGGTCATTGGCTGCTAGCTTCCTAAAGTATGAGAATAAACTTTACAGGCGGTATATCGCGACCAGAACTTGCAATCAATCAAAGTTGCGTCCGAACAGTTTGGCCATTCATAAGCAATAAATTATCCTCACGACGACTCACAAGTCCATGGAGACAAAATCCCGATGCCAAAAGCTTTCTTGACAACCGTTATAGGATCAATGCCCAAGCGGCCCTGGCTGATGAGAGATAGAATAGCCTTGGATGGTAAAAAGGACCATTTTGGCAAGGGCCCCGAGTGGGTTTTGGAAGGCACGGCACTCTCTGAAGCACAAGATGATGCTGTACGCGTCGTTGTCTCTCAGCAAGAGCAAGCAGGGATCGATATTATATCCGATGGGGAGCAACGTCGGACTAATTATGTAACGACAGTAGTTAGAGGCTTAGATGGTTTTGACTTCGAATCATTAAAGGAAAAAACCATGCGAGCAGGCCGTCGCAAAGTATTGGCTGGTCGCTGCATCGGAGAGATAAAACATACCAGGCCTTTAGTTGTTGACGATGTGAAATTTCTTAAAAGCGTCACAAATCGTAAAATCAAAGCAACCTTGCCAGCACCAATGACAATTGTGGACAGTATTAATGACGACTTCTACGGTGATCCTAAGTCTTTTGCTTTTGCATGGGCAGAGGAAATTAATAAAGAGGCAAGGCTTTTAGAGGCGGCTGGTGCCGATGTTATCCAGTTTGATGAGCCAGTTTTTTCTCGTTATCCAGACGAAGCGGCAGATTGGGGTATTGAAGCGCTTGATCGTTGCGTCGATGGCCTATCTGTAACAACAGCAGTGCATATTTGTTACGGATATCCCCAACCTGGCTTGGAACGGCCTATACCGGACGCCTATCCAACAGTTGTTGCCGCGCTTGAACACTCTAAAATTGATCAGCTTGCCTTGGAGTTTGAGGGTTCAACACTCAATCCAGAAATTTTAAAAT
The DNA here is from genome assembly GCA_008081395.1 of Rhodospirillales bacterium. Taxonomy (GTDB): domain Bacteria; phylum Pseudomonadota; class Alphaproteobacteria; order Bin95; family Bin95; genus VMCJ01. The sequence continues at coordinate 71,750 of VMCJ01000011.1, forward strand.
TATGCCCAACAAAGACCGTTTTGTTTGGCTGTGTTTTCAATTCTGATGGAGTGATGGAGACAGCTGAACATGTTGCAGACAGACTGTTAAAAGCGGCAGAAGCCTTGTCGCCAGAACAGATCCAGGCGGCTCCTGATTGCGGTCTTGCGCCAATGTCACCAGCTAAGGCTTTTCAGAAGTTAAAGGTAATGTGTGAAGGAGCAGCGCTTGCTCGGAAGCGTGCAGGTTTGGAATAGGAGGGTTAAAAGTTGCCTATTATAAATCGCATAGCCGAACTGAAGGAGGAAATGACCGAGTGGCGTCGAGAAATGCATATGCATCCCGAGACAGCTTTTGAAGAGGAGTGGACGAGCGCGTTTATACTCAAACGCCTAGAGACCTTTGGCATGGACGAAATTCATACTGGCATCGCCAAAACAGGCATTGTCGCAGTTTTGAGGGGCCAGGAAGAGGGGCCGGCAATAGGTCTGCGCGCTGACTTTGATGCGCTCGATATCCTTGAATTAAATGACGTTTCATACAAATCAAAAATCCCAGGCAAGATGCATGCATGTGGTCATGATGGTCACACTGCGATGCTCCTTGGGGCAGCCAAATACATGGCTGAAACGAGAAATTTTCGGGGAACAGTATATTTCATTTTCCAACCTGCGGAGGAGAATGAGGGCGGCGGCCGAGTGATGGTTGAGGACGGTCTTTTTGATCGGTTTCCGATGACAGCTGTTTATGGCATGCACAATTCACCGGGTGTGCCGATTGGCCATATCACTATGGGATCCGGCCCAATGATGGCAGGGTACGACATATTCGAAATAATAATTGATGGTTATGGCACCCACGCGGCCCGTCCGCATCAGGGTGTTGATCCTGTGATTATTCAGGCGCAGATTGTTATGGCACTGCAAACTATTGCATCAAGGCAAACTGATGCATTGGACAGCGTGGTCCTCTCTATTACGCAGGTGCACGGAGGCGACACCTGGAACGTGATACCGCAGCAGGTGATCCTGAGAGGCACGGTTAGGTGTTTTTCCCCCCAGGTCCAAGATCTAGTTGAAGACAAAATGCGAAAGCAATGTGCGGCAATTGCCCAGGCCTTTGATGCAAATGTTACCGTCAATTATGAGCGTCGCTACCCACCAACAGTCAATGATCCGGAACAAACAAAATTTTGTGCTGAGGTGGCTTGTGATCTTGCAGGCCCAGATAACGTGAACGCTAATGCCCGGCCAGTGATGGGGTCAGAGGATTTTTCATTTATGTTACAAGAAAAGCCCGGTTGTTACATACGGATGGGCAATGGAGGACCAGGTGAATTTGGATCTGTTGTTGTTCATAATCCCCGATATGATTTTAATGACGAAGCGTTGCCGTGGGGGGCTAGCTATTGGGCGCAGCTTGTAGAAAAGGCTCTGCCACGGCAAAAGTAACAAAAGCTATCTTCAGCTGAAATTGTTTGGTGTTTTCAACCAAGAAAAAAGTTGGCTTTTGTCAGCTAAGTTCATCTGAGGGGACAAGCTTCGAGTTTCCTGCAGCAATAGCCTTAAAATATGAATTTAGGTTAAAAAAATTTTAGGGGATAAATTAATGCCTATTTCTAAAGAACATCTTGAGTTTGTTGTTCCTGATATGAGTGAAGGTTGGGAGACCCCTGCAGGATATCCCGCGGGTATCAAACAGAAAATTCTTGCTGGATCTCTCGATGATACAAAGAGATCAGGTAGCCGTACCCGGCTTCTGCGTTTTGATCCCGGTGTTTTCACAACAGAGCCATTCGTGCATGAACACTGGGAAGAGGTATATGTCCTCTCGGGAGATCTTTGGGTTGGCAATGATCAGCAAGGCAATGGCGGTAGAAAGTGTGATCCGAATACATACGCTTGCCGACCGCCAGGAGCTTATCACGGTCCCTTTAAGTCCGAGGGCGGCTGCATGCTTCTTGAAATCCATTATTACGATTCATAGTTAATGCTATGTGAGCTGAGTAAGATGGTACTGAAAAAGAACCTAGAGGCTAAATACGGCGCCTGAATCTAGGCTGTTACGAATTTCTTCATCTGAAAACCCAAACTTAGCCAAGATTTCTTCTGTATTTGCCCCCTTAGCAGGGGCTGGGTATCGTGTTTCAGCATAAGCTCCATTCAGTTTTATGGGCGTTCCCATAGCAAGCGGTGCGTTAGGCGCCATTGTCTTTACTATAGGCAGCCAATTTGTAATTGCAGTGTCAGATGCAACGTCACCAAAGTCATTAATTGGTCCGGCAAGAATGTCAGCAGCTTGGAGCCTCTCTATCCATTCTTTTGCTGATGCTGAAGCTAGCATTGGCTCAATTATTTCATCAATTTTGTTTCGGTTTGCTACCCGATTAGCATTAGTTCGATAGCTTGGATCATCAATTAAGTGTTCCAGTCCCATCACGCCGCAAAATTTAGCCCAGTGGGAGTCTCTCAGAATAGCTATAGAGATATATCGACCATCGCCCGCTCTGTAAGCACCAGCTGGTGCGAGGTTCATATTAGAATTTCCTTGCCTTTTAGGAGGAACGCCAGAAGCAAGGAAACGCGTGTAGCCTGCGGTCATCATTCCCAGCGCTGCAGCCATAAGGCTTATCTCAATATTTGCACCGCCGTTACCTGATAAGCGATTATAAAGTGCAAGAAGAATTCCCTGCACGGCGGCATTTCCGGCGGCCATATCTATTAGCGGAAAACCTACTCTTGTTGGGGGGCCATCTGGTTCCCCAACCAGGCTCATCAGCCCACTCATAGCCTGAATAATGGTATCGCTCGCAGGCTGCTGCGCGTAAGGACCTTCCAATCCAAAGCCTGAGATAATGCAATAAATCAAATTAGGATTTATGGATTGGCAGTTGGAGTAATCAAAACCTAATTTTGCCATCACACCGGGACGATAATTAGAGATCAAAATATCTGCTTGGCGGATCATGCGAGAGAGAATTTTGGCTCCCTCCGCTGTTCCTGCATTTAGGCCAATATTTCGTTTGTTTCGGTTCAGAGAAATAAACTGCCCGTTCTCTTGCCCATCCACTTCGTTGTGGTCTGCAGGGCGGGACCAATCACCAGCAGGCCTTTCAACCTTAATTACATCGGCTCCCATATCAGCAAGAGCCATGGCGGCATAGGGGCCTGCAACACCCTCTGTCATGTCTATGACGGAAATTTTTTCTAGGATTCCGTGGCCTATTTTCATTTTATTCTCTCTTTTTAGGGGTGCCAGCTTGAATTTGGCCTAGTATAACACCTAACATAAGAAGTTAAGGATTTAGGAGTCCGCATACCGTCCACATATCCAGGATAATGGAGGCGTGGGTTTGGGAGCGACAATTGATCAACTGCTAACTAGTTAGGAAGCAACGGCATGGACGCGGTAACGCAAGATAATAAATGGATTGGTAAAAGCACGATCCGTCCCGACGGCGTCGATAAAGTTACGGGCATGGCCCGTTACGGTGCAGACGGAGATATGCCCGGTATGGTTTGGGGAAAGGTTCTGCGCAGTCCCCATGCTCACGCAAAAATTAAGTCAATCGACACATCTGCCGCGGAAGCGATGAAGGGTGTGTTGGCTGTTATGACTGGTGATGACCTCCCAGTTCTCCCGCTTGATATCCCGCGCCCGATGGGTCCACAGGATCTGCGTTGGGTTTGTCGCAATACTATTGCTCATGACAAAACCATGTATGTGGGCCATGCCGTGGCAGCAGTTGCAGCTACTTCGCAGCCGATTGCAGAAGCAGCTCTTGCTGCAATAAAGGTAGATTATGAAGTTCTACCTCATGTGGTTGAAATTGAAGACGCCATTAAAGAAGACGCGCCTATTGTACACGATTGGATCCGCACTTCTGGCGTGGAGCCAGCACCTCAAAAACCGTCAAATATAGCTTCGGTTCTTACAGAAAAGGCAGGCGATGTTGAGGCAGGCTTTGCCGCTGCTGAAGTTATCATTGAGCGGACTTTTAAAACAGCCGCTGTTCACCAAGCTTACATTGAGCCGCATGCATGCACGGTCCATTACGGCAAGGATGGACAATCGACAATTTGGTCGAGTAGCCAGGGACAATTCATGGTCCGTTACGTAACTTCTGTGCTTACTGGCATGGCAGTTGGCGACATTAAGGCAATTCCAGCAGAGATTGGTGGTGGTTTCGGCGGTAAGACCATTGTTTATCTCGAGCCTTTGGCAATGGTGCTCTCAAAGAAGTGTGGGCGCCCTGTGAAGATGCAGATGTCTCGCGAGGAAGTATTCCGTGCGACTGGTCCAACTTCTGGCTCCGTAAGCCATATAAAGTTGGGCGTTTCTAAAGAGGGAAAGATAACGGCTGTCGAGACCGACTACTATTATCAAGCAGGAGCTTGGCCTGGGTCTCCAGTAGCCAGAGCAGTGTATTTCCCATATTCCAGTTATAAGATTGATAATGCAGTAGTTCGCGGTTTTGACGTCGTCTCGAACCGCCAAAAGGTTAATGCTTACCGTGCTCCTGGAGCGCCTGGTGGCAATTATCCTCTTGAATGCGCGCTTGATGAGGCAGCTGATAAGCTTGGCATGGATCCTCTCGAATTGCGTAAAAAGAACATGATCGGGGCAGATGAACCAACTTTCTTTGGTGCAAAGATTGGCACTCACGGCATGTTGGAATGTATTGAGGCGATTGAGCAACATCCTAATGCCAAGATCCCTCTCGGTCCGAATCAAGGTCGTGGGGTTGCTGTTGGCTACTGGGGTAACGCTGGTGGCGAATCCAGTGCCCAGCTTCATATTAATGAAGACGGGACAGCCCTCGTTATCACTGGTCACCCAGATGTAGGTGGTAGCCGGGCATCCATGGTCAATATTGCTGCAGAGCTTTTGGGTATAGACTACCGCAAAGTTCGAGCTCAGATCGGAGATACCAATGCGGTTGGCATAAGTGCTGTCACCGGCGGAAGTCGCGTAACTTTTGCGTCGGGTATGGCTGTCAACCAGGCCACACGTAAAGTCATCGACGTGTTGCGTTCTAGAGCTGCCGCAAAGTGGGGCATTGATGTTGAGGCCGTGGAGTGGGCAGATGGCGAAGCTCGCCCAGCTGGCCAAAATGCGGGCGAGTTTGACCCTCTGACACTTGAAGATATTGCCGGTGCTGGTGGAGAGCCTATTGCAGCGTCAGTATCGATCAATGCAACAGGTCATCAGGGTTCATTTGCAGCCCAAATGGTGGATGTGGAAGTTGATCCAGAAACTGGGCATGTGAAGGTTCTTCGTTTCACAGCCTCACAGGATGTGGGACGTGCGATCCATCCGGACTATTGTGCAGGTCAGATCCAGGGCGGAGTTGTTCAAGGTATTGGTTGGGCTCTTAACGAAGAGTACATCTATGCAAAGAACGGTGATGTAGATAATGCTGGGTTCCTTGATTACCGAATTCCGGTTGCCAGTGATCTTCCTAACATCACCCCAATAATGGTCGAGGTGCCAAACGATAAGCACCCATACGGTGTTAAGGGTGTTGGTGAAACCACTATCGTACCTCCTCTGGCCGCTATCGCGAATGCGGTTTCGCATGCGATCGGTCGTCGGATGACGGAGCTTCCAATGGCACCACCTAAAGTTCTGGCGGCCATAAGTGCTTCAGAAGATTAAAACTTAAAGAGATACTAAATTATGCAGCGGCAGCGTCATTGTTATGACGCTGCCGTTTTTCTTTTCCTAATTTTTATGTTCTTAACGCAGAGTAGGCGCGGCTTAGGACGCCAACCGAAGCAACTAATGAGAGATAATAAAAAAGCAATACACCTACAAATACGAGGTATTGGCTACCTACCGCAGTTCCTAAGGCTGTCAAAGCCATAACAAGTATGGCTCCAAGGAATCCTAGAGTTAACCAAGTTACAATTAATGCCTGTGCAATTTGCGCGGTATTACCCTTTGCCAAAGCCATTGCATCTACAAAACCTGTTTGGTTCCCTAATGCAGCAGCCGGCATTGCTAAGCCAAGTTTAGCCCAAATGAAGGCATATCCACTGATCACAAAAACAGCGGTTATAATCATTCCAAATACAGAACTGGCCATAAGCACAGGAGCAAAAATCTGGGTTACGATGTTAATGGCCATCATGCAAAGCCAAATTGTTATAAGCCTCCCAAGGTAGCGCCATTCACGAATATCCCATCCAAAAAGGCGCCCATTTTCGCGTCGCACTTCACCAGTTACTAGAAGTCGATGCCAACCAGTAAATGCAGGCACCAGTGCTAGCGTGGCGAAGAGTGAACCGAAGCTCATGTGACCAATAATTGTCAGCAATTCTGATTCTAAACCTTTGGTGCTCTCTGCGGGGGGCACTGCCAATCGAGCCATCACGGCAAAGAGTACAAGGACCAGTAGTGAGGGAGTACAAAGGGTTAGAAGTGTTCCAAAGCGCGTGAATAGATTACTCAGGGCATATCCCATAAGATCTCTTACACTCAGTGTTTTTTCAGCCATTTAATTAATTCTTCCTTGCTCTTCCACCGGGACGTCCCGCAGCAGAACGTTTATCCTACTTTTATAACGCTGGAGAAAACTTTGAATATGTCAAAAGCTGATCCTATCCCTGCAATTGCAGAAGCTGAAGCAACAGGAGAGATTAAGACCTTATATCAGGATATAAGGGAGGTTACAGGAGTTGGCGTAGTCAATCTTGTGTGGCGTTGCTTGGCAACTGTCCCAGGCGCATTGCCCTATGCCTGGAATATCGTTCGGCCTGCCTATGCGTCAGGTATTATTGCCGCTGAGGCTCGTGCCTTTCGACGTGGGCTTCGACCACTAGATATGGCTCTAATTCCCAAAGCAGCACTTGCCGCTGCAGGGGTCGATAGCCTTGGGCTTTATAACATAAGGGCGATTTTAGATTCTTATGATCGGACTAATGCAATGAATTTAGTCGGATTGAGCGCGCTACTTGCATGTTTGGATGGCGCTAGTGGAGTAAAACCTGTGTTATCCCAGTCGATAAAAGAGCCGGCCCTGCCGTCTTTACCACCATTGCCATCTTTGGATGTGCTGGATCCTCAACTACGCAGTCTCATCGAAATATTAAATGACCTTGGTGAAACTGACGGTCGTGTCATTGCCAGTATGTACCGTCATCTTGCTTATTGGCCAGGTTATCTTGCCATTATATGGGCACAGCTTTCGTCGTTAGCAGAAGATGGTCGTCTTGGGGCTGCAATTAGTGGTGCTAGAGCAGCCGGTCGTGCTCATGCTAATCAAATTGTTTCAGCTATGTCCGTTAGCGATAAAAGCCTTGAACCTGCAATTGAGCATCACCTCAGGGAGACTGTAATGCTCTTTACTGAGCATCCAATTGCAAAAATGAGCGCCATCTGTCGCGCACTCGCAACTGTTACGCCTGCCCCTTAAATTTGCTGGAGAAAAAAATGGAAGTCAGAAAGCTAAATCCTGCAGTTGGCGCAGAAATTGTCGATTTGGATATCAACAACATCACTGAGACCGAATTTGGTTGTCTTGTTGAGGCTTGGGACTCTCATGGTGGCCTTTTATTCCGAGATCAAAGACTTTCAAATGATGCTCTCGTAGATTTTGCTGCTCGCTTTGGTGAACTAGAGGCTGCCCCCGTGATGGAAAATGGTCGCACTCCAGTGCCAGGGTACCCGGAAATATACGTTGTCTCTAATGTTCTTGGGACAGATGGGAAGCCAATAGGAAGTTTAGGTGCGGGCGAGGCTGTTTGGCATACTGACATGTCTTATTTGGAAAACCCTCCAGATGCATCCATGCTTTATGCTCTTGAAGTTCCACCAACTGGAGGGGATACTTGGCTTGCCGGTATGTCAGCTGCTTACGAAGGTCTTCCGGATCAACTCAAAGTTGAAATTCGCGGCAAACGAATAAAACACGATGGTACCTTTAACTCTGGTGGGTTCAAGCGCGCGGGCGTAGAGGTCAGAGAGGATCCACGTGAAAGCATTGGCGCGTATCACCCCATAGTTTGTGCGCATCCAAGAACAGGCCAACCAGCCCTTTATCTCGGCCGCCGAAGATTAGCTTATGTTGAAGGGTTGGAGCTTGCAGCTTCCGAAGCTTTATTAGATCAGCTTTGGGCTCATGCGACGAAGCCAGAATACGTATTCTCTCACAGTTGGCGTGTGGGTGATCTTTTGATGTGGGATAATCGTGCCACCCTTCATCGACGAGACCCTTTTGATGCTGATGCTCGAAGAATTATGCACCGCACTCAAATCAAGGGTGCTACAGCGCCCCTCGCAGCGTGAGTTTAAAGCTGGGTTTAATTTATGAAAAATGAATCTTTTTACCGCTTCTTAAAATGTGAGTGTCGGTAAAATTTCAGTAGCTCAACAGCAAGCGTGTTTTCTATTAAGTATATGAATATATTTAAAAATTTTATTAATTTTGAGGAATTATTTGTTCAGGATGGTGCGACGCCTACAATTCAGGCTATAAAACGATTCTGGGGCCTGTAGTTCAGTGGTCAGAACGCGCCGCTCATAACGGCGTTGTCGCAGGTTCGAATCCTGCCGGGCCCACCAAATTTACACGCCTTTGGGCGTCGGCATACCCAAAGCTGCCGCGTGCCTTGCGTCAAAATCCTGTTCTTTTATGCCGTGGTTATGGCCGCGTATGCCTCCCCGCACGGTTCCGGGAACTGTGGACCTATAAAAATCCCCCCAACTTTCTGGAAGTTCAGGGCTGTCGGGTGGGGCGATCCATAAACGCCACAAAAGTCGCTTTTTTTCAGGCTCGGCAAAATCCTCATAGTCGGTGCGACTGTGCAACATGCAGTGGTTATTAAAGATCTGTAAGTCTCCAGGCTGGAGGTTGAGGGTAAGCATGTACTCGGGACGGCGGAGTATATTATCCATCACATCCATTGTTTCGTGCTGTAAGGCAGAAAGCCTTGGGACAGAATCAAATCTTTGGGCGCTTTGGACTCGGTTTCGGTTCCACTTTGCAAAAAGGCGCCCGTCACAAAAGTCGATCAGTGGCTGTCCGTAATATGGGCCCTCGTCTTCTGCTTCCTCATTTTGGCGGCTGAAATAAAAGTCAGTTTTTGCAAGTTCTGCTAGGTCTGGTCGCTCTGCCTCCAATGCGGCGAATGCAGATACCCCACTAGTAAACATTGTTGAGCCCCCTAGCTTTGCCGCATTGTAGCACCCCAGAGTGGCCATATCCGCGCCATCAACATGAAAATCAAGCTTTGCATTCGACGAGTAGCCTCGGCCGGACGCTGCCCTGTAGTCTACGCCAGCATCTCTAACAGGTGAGATATACTGGGATGCTTTGCCTTGAGGGCGAGCAACGCCAATATGCAGGCCAATTGCCCAATTCAAAAGTTTAAATTGATCCTCATTCATATCTTGTCGAGGTAAATTTTTGACGAGAGCTACGCCCCGCCCATGATGCGCCTGCTTTATCGCTTTTTTTAAGGTTGCTTCAGCTGGTCCAAGTTCAAATTCTGAGAGGCTATATTCGAATAGATCACGATTTGGATCGAATGCTGCGAGAGTAATATCACGCAGGTGCCGGCTTTCTTTTTCCGTAAGAGGGAATACCCAGCCTTTATCCGCATGTAGGTCTTTAGTGGTCCAATTTGCGAGTACTTGTAGTTCGCGAGTGATATTCATTGCGCTTAAATCCGCTTAAGTGATTAGCTTGATAGCCGCATTATTAAAATCTTTGGCATTTTCATACATTGCCCAATGTCCTGCATCCGGAATGACTTCAAATCCAGAGAAGGTTGGCAACTTAGCCATAAAATTTCGTCTTTCAGCAAGGTACGGAAAGCTAGTTGAATCAAATTCACCCCATATTCCAGATATTGAGCATGTTAATTTAGGCAATTTATCGACCAGTGACGGCAGTCGACTAATCCAACGACTTTTCGTTACCGCTCGCGTAGTATTCATCACCTGCATGTGTAGAGCTAGCGAATCCACTGTCTTTGGGTCACGAACCATCAGTAGTTCTAGATTGCGGCGGGCAAGACAACGGATAGCTCTTGGGTCCATATCTCTTTCAAACCGTGCAAGCGGCAAAAACTCTACCCGGCGAAGTCCCATGCCGCTGGCGCCAACTAGTGTCAGGCTCTTTAGCCGTGGGCCTAAGTATGGGGCTACATATCCACTAATTACTCCTCCGAATGAGAAGCCCATAAGACGTGCTTGTTCGCTTGTGGGTGTAAGTAGTTCAATGCCATTGGCGATGAGCCGCCCAATTTCATCAGGATTGCGGCGGTCTGGAGGGGCATCACTATCTCCCAGGCCAGGAATGTCTCCAGCATAGACTGTAAAATGGGATGCAAGAGCATCTACATTTCTTATCCAGTGGATCCAAGAGCCATACCCTCCATGAAGCAAGTACAAACAGGGTTTGCCTGAACCTTTTCCCCACGCATGCCAGACCATCTCACCGGTCGGTAGTGGCGTAGTGAACTTTAACGCTTTTGTTAAAGCATTCTTAATTTCTGCCTCTGCTGCGGAAGTTACGGCATCCTGCAGGATAAATCGGTCTTCTACTTTGGGCACCTGCTTCTTTTTCCCTGCTTTTACAAGTTATAAAGAAAGCTTACCTTGGAGGAGTCAAACCTTCCGCGCCAGAGGAGCCTTTCATGTTTTACGAAGATCCACGCAATCACGGCCTTGCGTATAACCCATTCAAAGCCATAATTGCCCCCCGGCCGATTGCCTGGGTTTCCAGTCAAGATACGGAAGGAGTGCTCAACCTCGCTCCGTATAGTTTTTTCAATGCTATGGCGGAATTTCCTCCTACGATTGTTTTCGCGCCTAATAATCCAAGGCCCGGTGGAGGACGCAAGGACACCCTCGCCAATATCGAGGCTACCAATCAGTTTGTTGTGAATTTATGCCATTATGACCTAAGGGATCAGATGAATACTTCTTCTGCTCATGTTGATCCTGAGGTTGATGAATTTGCGTTGTCAGGTTTAACACCCGCCCCGTCGGTCAATGTAAAGCCACCTCGCGTCAAGGAAGCTCTGGCCGCGCTTGAGTGCGAATTCATGTTCCGCGTGCGCCTACCCTCGACTAATCCAAAAGCTGAGAATAATGCTGTTTTTGGAAAAGTAGTGGGTATCCATATTGATGACTCCATCATTGTTGACGGCCGAGTGAAAATGGAGCTTTACCGCCCACTTTCTCGCCTTGGATATATGGACTACTCCGTAGTTGATAATGTTTTCGCCATAGACCGTCCGGACCAAGATTTAGATAGCTACGATAAGACAGCGCGCAAGCATTCAGATAAGGACAAATAAATCTAAAGCGAAGATCACTTTGGTGCGGCGGCCCGTCGCCTTTTAATATTCAAGAGTCAGCTTGCGGGTCGATCAGCCCCTTCCTATATAACCTGTGCAAGGCTTGGCTCTTTGAGTTGAGCAATTAATTGTTAATCTCTGGGTAAAGCAAACGGGGGCTCCAAATGACCGTGCCGGTGCGGGCGGTCTCATGGAAACCTGCCTTAAAGGGGGAACTCATGGCCAAAGTTATTGGTATCGATTTAGGCACTACAAATTCTTGCGTTGCTGTAATGGAAGGTGCAGACGCCCGCGTCATTGAAAACGCTGAGGGCGCGCGGACTACCCCCTCCATGGTAGCATTTATGAAGGATAGTGAGCGGCTTGTTGGTCAAGCTGCAAAGCGTCAGGCTGTTACAAACCCAGACAATACTCTCTACGCAATTAAAAGACTGATCGGACGTCGTTTTGATGATCCAATCGTGCAGAAAGAGATTGGAGTATCACCGTTCAAAATCGTTAAGGGTGATAATGGAGATGCCTGGGTTGAGGCTGCGGGCGAGAAGTATGCGCCCAGTCAGATTTCAGCTTTTATTCTGCAAAAAATGAAAGAAACTGCAGAAGCTTTTACAGGAGATACAATTTCAGAAGCGGTGATTACAGTCCCTGCATACTTCAATGATGCTCAGCGGCAAGCCACTAAGGATGCGGGAAAGATAGCCGGGTTGGACGTTTTGCGCATCGTGAATGAGCCCACGGCTGCTGCTCTCGCCTACGGGCTTGATAAGAAAAACACCGGGATGATCGTTGTATACGACCTTGGTGGTGGCACCTTTGATGTGTCGATCCTTGAGATTGGTGATGGTGTCTTTGAAGTTAAGTCCACGAATGGTGACACACACTTAGGTGGCGAAGACTTTGATGGCGCAATCATTGAGTATCTCGCTGCAGAATTTAAGAAAGAGCAAGGCATCGATCTGAAACAGGACCGTATGGCCCTGCAGCGTTTGAAGGAAGCAGCAGAAAAGGCCAAGATAGAATTATCGTCCTCTACACAGACCGACGTAAATCTCCCATTCATTACGGCAGATCAATCCGGTCCAAAACATCTTAACATTCATCTTACGCGAGCCAAGCTCGAGGCTTTGGTTGGTGCTTTAGTTGAACGTACACTAGAGCCTTGCAAAAAAGCGCTTAAAGACGCGGGTTTACGGGCAAATGAAATCGATGAGGTCGTTCTCGTTGGCGGTATGACCCGTATGCCTAAGGTTATCGAAACCGTTAAGGGTTTCTTTGGTCGAGAACCACACAGAGGCGTTAACCCCGATGAGGTTGTAGCCGTCGGTGCTGCCATACAGGCGGGTGTTCTTAAGGGTGATGTAAAAGACGTTTTACTCTTAGACGTAACGCCGTTGTCATTAGGTATCGAGACCTTGGGCGGTGTGTTTACTCGGTTGATCGACCGCAACACAACAATCCCAACCAAAAAGAGTAATGTATTTTCGACAGCCCAAGATAATCAGGATGCGGTCACTATCCGGGTATTCCAGGGTGAAAGAGAAATGGCCCAGGATAATAAGATGCTAGGTCAGTTTGATTTGGTAGGCATTCCTCCTGCTCCAAGGGGTATTCCTCAAATTGAGGTCACCTTCGACATTGATGCTAATGGAATTGTCCAGGTAGGGGCCAAGGACAAAGCAACCAATAAGGAACAGACAATCCGGATCCAAGCTTCAGGTGGTCTATCGGACGATGAGATTGATCGCATGGTGAAGGAGGCTGAGGCAAACGCCGCTGAAGATAAAGTGCGTCGTGAGCAAGCTGAAGCGGCCAATCAGGCTGATAGCCTTATCCAAACTGTTGAGAAGAATCTTGCTGAGCACGGGGATGCACTTGAGGCTGAGGATAAATCAGCAATTGAAGCTGACCTTCAAGCGCTTAAGGATGCAAAAGAGGCGGGTGATCCAGAAGATGTTAAATCAAAGGTTGAAGCCCTCACTCAGTCATCAATGAAGCTTGGGGAAGCAATGTATAAGGCCAGCCAGGCCGAAGGTATGGATCCTGATATGGGACAGGATGGTACCACCGCGACCGACAGTGATGATGGTGTAGTGGATGCTGACTTTGAAGAAGTAAAGGACGACGACCAAAAGAAGTCGGCCTAATTTATGCATTCGTAAAGCGGGCGAGGGCGATGCCTTCGCCTGCTAACGTTGCATTCGGGCGTTATAGCTATGGCTCAAGATTTTTATGAAACCCTTGGAGTAGCTCGGGGTGCCAGTGATGCAGACATGAAGTCTGCATACCGGAAGCTTGCTATGAAATATCACCCCGATAGGAATCCGGGTGATAAAGAGGCAGAGCAAAAGTTTAAAGAATTAAACGCGGCTTATGAAGTTTTGAAGGATGCCGATAGCCGCTCGGCATATGATCGTCTGGGGCATGAAGCCTTTACTCAGCGCCAAGCCGGAGGTGGAGGCGCCGGGGCTGGTGGCTTTGACTTCAATTTTACATCATCATTCTCAAATATATTTGATGAAGTATTTGGTGATATGGGCCGGCGCGGTGGTGCAGGTCGACAGGGTCAAAGAGGGGCGGATCTCAGATATAATTTAGAGATATCTTTAGAGGATGCTTTCGAGGGTTCCAAGGTAGATGTCCGAGTGCCGACCCTTGCGGAATGCGAGAGTTGTCATGGTTCAGGTGCAGAAGATGGCTCAAAACCTATTGGTTGTCCTACTTGTCAGGGCACAGGGCGTGTAAGAGCTAGCCAGGGTTTTTTCACTGTGGAGCGGACTTGCCATAGTTGCAGCGGACAAGGACAGATAATTTCAGACCCTTGTAGGTCGTGTGGTGGCCAGGGCAGGGTTCGTCGTGAACGAACTTTGAATGTGAACATACCAGCTGGTGTCGATGATGGC
>VMCJ01000026.1 GCA_008081395.1 Rhodospirillales bacterium
ATGAGCCATCCACTGCGCTTGCATTTGCAGCGAATGCTGTGAAATGACGGGTCCTCTAGAAGGTATAAAGGTTGTTGACCTTTGCAGTGTCATTTCTGGTCCTGCCGCAACGGTTCAGCTGGCTGATCAGGGAGCGGACGTAATTAAGGTTGAAGCCTTGGCAGGTGATATAACACGCCAAAGTAGAGCCCAATCTCCAGGATTTTCACCCAGCTTTGTCGCCTGCAATCGTGGCAAGCGATCGATTTCTTTAGATTTAAAATCGGAGCCGGGTAGAGAAATTCTCTGGCGCCTAATCGAAAGCGCCGATGTTATTGCTCAGAACTATCGTCCTGGAGCGATCGAAAGGCTTGGCTTCGGTTATGAAACAGTAAAGTTACGCAATCCTGGTATCGTCTATCTTTCTATAAGTGGGGTAGGCGCGACTGGGCCCTACGCTGAAAAGCGGGTTTACGACCCTATCATCCAAGCTCTTTCAGGTCTTGCCGACATTCAGGCTGATCCATTATCGGGTCGCCCAAAGATGATGCGGACCATTGTTGCGGACAAGACAACGGCGATTTATGCGGCACAAGCGGTTACAGCAGCGCTAGTCGCGAAAGGGAGAACGGGGGAAGGGCAACATGTTCAGATTTCTATGCTGGATGTGATGCTTTCTTATCTTTGGCCTGAAGGTATGGCGCCCTTTGCTGTGGTGGCAGATGACACAAAAGAAGCCCGAGCTTCGGCACACGATATGATTTTTGAAACCAGTGATGGTTTTATCACTTTTGGAGCAGTTTCGGATAAGGAGTGGGAGGGTCTTTGCATCGCATTGGAGAGACCTGATCTAGTGAAAGATTCTCGATTTGCGACGCCTGCCGCACGCTCTAAAAACAGGCAGGAACGATTGGAATTAGTTGATGGATTAATATCTCAGCGAAGCCGAGACGAGCTCATCGCTGCACTTGAAGCCAATGATGTGCCTTGCATGCCAGTACTTCGAAGAATTGAAGTTCTAGAGGACCCGCAGGTGCTTCATAATCAAGCGGTGAGCACTATTGATCAGCCAGGCCTTGGCCCTACTCGGCAAGCTCGTGCCGCTGCACGCTTCAGCGCTACCCCCTCTCATGAACCTCGAACTGCTCCATCTTTAGGGCAAGATACGATTAAAGTTTTGGCTGAGATTGGCTTTACTGCCGAAGATATGCAGCGCCTCCTGGAAACAGGCACAATTTACGCACCTGATATGAGGGACGCTTGATTGTTTTGACAGAAATAACTGCATGACATTTGGGCTGGTGATCGCGATGGCTTCGATAAAGTATAAATCCTGTGTCTCTCGCCACTATTAAGTCCAAGCGAAATTTCTTGAAGATTATGCTGCGTTTGCAGCGAAAAGAGTTACACTTAGGGAAATTGAAAAGGATTCACGTCGATGGATATGGGGCTTGCGGGTAAGCGTGCTTTGATTACGGGTGGCTCGAAAGGTATAGGGCTTGCGGCTGCAAAGGGATTAGCTGAAGAGGGCGTGTTACCCATTATTGTATCGCGAACTGCTGCTGATCTGGAGCGTGCTGTTCAGAGTATTAAGCAGGCCACCGGGGTTGATGCAGATTTTCGCGCCGTTGATTTATCAAATGGCGATGCAGCCCGCTCTTTGGTTGCTGAATTCAGCGACATTGACATCCTTGTAAACAATGCAGGTGCCATTCCTCCTGGAACCGTCGAGGAGGTTGAAGAGCCTCGCTGGCGCGAAGCTTGGGATTTGAAGGTCTTTGGCTACATCAATATGACGAGGGCAGTTTATGGCAATATGCGGCGGCAGGGCCATGGCGTTATTGTGAACGTAATTGGTGCTGCGGGTGTCAAGCATAGCCCAGGTTATGTTGCAGGTTCTGTTGGAAATGCCGGTTTGATTGCCTTCACCAAAGCTGTGGGCGGTGTCTCACTCCGAGACAATATTCGGGTTTGTGGTCTTAATCCTGGGTTAGTTGTTACCGATCGCATGGAAACGATGTTGCGGGGTACCGCTAGTGAGCAATACGGTGATCCTGAACGTTGGCAAGAATGCATGCCAACCGATCCGCCGCCATCTCAGGCGGAAGATTGTGCTGACCTTATTGTTTTCCTCGCCAGTGACCGTGCAAAAATGATTACTGGTACAACTGTTAACCTTGATGGTGGTGCAACTCAGCGTTGATCTGAATCAAAATGGGAGCCGTGCTAATGCGTTATATTGGTTTTTTGTTTTTTGTGAGTTTGGCTTCACCTGCGCTTGCTCATCATCCGATGGGTGGAGTTGTTCCTGAAACATTGTTGCATGGGCTTATGTCGGGTGTTGGACATCCTATCATTGGCCTTGATCACTTCGCCTTCATCGTTGCAGCTGGAGTGCTAGCGGCAACAATAAATAATCGCTTATGGGTTCTAGCGCCTCTTGGCCTGGTTGGCGGCGCTCTCCTTGGCTCCGCTGTCCACTTATCATCAACGAATATTGCAGGGGCTGAGGCGCTAGTGGCTCTATCTGTAGTTATTGCTGGCGGATTGATGGCCATTGGAGCCCGAGCACGCATCGGTATTTTACTCGCACTGTTTGCACTTTCAGGTGTCTTTCATGGATATGCTTACGCAGAAGCGGTGATAGGCGCAGAAAACAGTATTATTACAGCGTATCTTGCAGCTTTTAGCGCTACGCAATGGGTTATTGCTGTTGTTGCTGGCTTTGCTGCACGCTTGATTTTTGACGAATTTGCCTGGTTTCGTGCAAGGAAGTTAGCTGGTTCGTCAATAGCAATGCTAGGCGCAGTCCTACTTACTCAAGCTGTTGTTTAATTTATTTTCTAGGGAAAATGGTGGGCGGTACTGGGATTGAACCAGTGACCCCTGCGATGTCAACACAGTGCTCTACCGCTGAGCTAACCGCCCGCTGAGGCCGCGGGTTTAACCAAGAACGGGTTTTCCTGCAAGAGGGGAAAGCTGATAAGCTATTTTAATGAGTCGAATATTTTGGGAGTCGGCCAATGAATGCTGCTAAAATGCTTGCTGAGCGATACCTGAAGTTCGGCATTTTTCTTGCACCTTTCCATCCTGTGGAAGAGAACCCATTGCTTTGTCTGGAGCGAGATATGCAACTCCTCCAGCACATTGATGAGCTTGGTTATGATGAGGCTTGGGTTGGTGAGCATCATTCAGGTGGCTTTGAAATCATCGCTAACCCAGAGTTATTCATTGCCCAGGCAATTGAGCGCACACGATATCTCCGTTTAGGAACGGGCGTAGTCTCACTTCCGTACCACAATCCTTTCACTATTGCCTCGCGAATGACGCAGCTTGATTATCAAGCGCGAGGACGCGCCATGTTTGGAGTGGGGCCTGGGGCCCTGGTTGGCGATGCCTTTCGCATGGGAATTGACCCGGAGAATCAACGTCGCATGCTGAATGAGGCGTTAGATGCCATTTTGCCACTAATGCGTGGTGAAATGGTTACGATGGAAACTGATTGGTTCAATCTGCGCGAGGCACGATTACAGTTGCCTGGTTTCACCCGACCTCACATGGAAATGGCTGTGGCATCTGCGCGCTCACCTGTTGGAGCGTTGGCTGCGGGCAAACACGGACTAGGAATGTTGTCAATTGGTGGTACGTCCGATGATGCGCTAACGGCTCATGCAAATAACTGGGGCCTGGCTGAGAGTACTGCGGTTGAAAATGGCCATAATCTTGACCGAAAGAATTGGCGTATCGTTACGCTTATGCACGTAGCAGAGACCCGCGATAAAGCATTACAAAACGTAAAGTGGGGAATTGAGCGATGGGCCAGGTATTTCCGTGAAATTGCCACTTTTCCTATCGTTCCTGCCGACATTCATGATGCCGCTGAGTATCTAACTGAAAATAAAATGGCTGTTATTGGTTCACCCCAAGACGCTATTGAATATCTGGAGAGACTATGGGACGGCTCCGGTGGTTTTGGTTGTCTCATGCAGCTTGCTCATAACTGGGCGGATTGGGAAGAAACAAAGCGTTCCTATGAGCTTATTGCTCGGCAAGTTTTCCCACATTTTCAGAATTCAAATATGCTCCGTCATTTCTCCTATGATTATTCCCACGAAAACAGGCCAATGTTCATCGGCAAAGCCGAAAAGGCAGTAATGAGCGAGATTGAAAAGCATAAGGCCAAAACGGAACAAGCAGCTGAATAGGCAATTGTTTTTATCTGTCTGTGCCAAAAGCAATTAATTCTCTTGTCCTAGTCAAATGCCGTTGGGGCACCTAGGTAGAGATCATGGAGATTTGACACATGGTTATGTTACCTGATCCTGATCCTGCAATTTTAGCAGCTAGGGAAGAAATTATCCGTGATCTGCGAACTATCATCGCTGCAGTTGATGGAGTAATCGATCATCCGGATGAGATTAAGCCTTATGAAACCGATGCATTAACGGCCTATAAGGAAACACCGCTTGCAGTAGTATTGCCTGAGACGACTGATGAGGTCGCGGCGGTTATGGCCTATTGCCATAGTCGAGGCGTTAAAGTGGTTGCAAGGGGCGCGGGAACATCTTTGGCTGGAGGCGCTCTACCTCTCAAAGATGCTATCGTCTTGGGTGTTTCAAAAATGACCCAAATATTAGAGGTCGATTATGACAATCGGACGATCACCCTTCAGCCAGGGGTAACAAATCTTGGTGTTACAGACGCTGTGTCTGGGGATCGGTTCTTCTATGCGCCAGACCCTTCATCACAGCTTGCCTGCACTATTGCAGGTAATATTGGCATGAACTCTGGCGGGGCTCACTGTCTAAAATACGGCGTGACTTCAAATAATCTCATGGGCGTGGAGCTTGTGTTGCCAACCGGTGAAATTGTGCGGCTTGGCGGCAAGCATCTGGATGCTGGAGGGCTAGACCTTCTAGGCCTTATAACGGGTTCAGAAGGTATGCTTGGGGTGGTAACAGAAGCAACACTTCGAATTTTGCATTCACCTGAAGGTGCTCGTCCTATCCTTTTTGGTTTTAAGTCGAGCAGAGATGCTGGCGCTTGTGTAGACGCGATCATTGCTTCCGGCATCATTCCTGTTGCGATCGAATTCATGGATCGCCCCGCTATTCATGCTACAGAAAAGTTTGCCCACGCAGGATATCCACTCGATGTTGAGGCCCTACTCATAATAGAGGTTGAAGGCTCGCGCGATGAGATAGATGCAATGCTTAGCCGCATCCAGAATATAGCAAAAGATTTTTCGCCGGCTTATGAGCGAGTTGCTAAAACCAGTGCAGAAAGTATCGCAATTTGGAAGGGCCGGAAATCCGCATTCGGCGCTATTGGCCGTATCTCGCCTGATTACTTTTGCATGGATGGAACCATCCCAACTGGGAAACTTCCAGAAGCCTTAGATGGAATAGCGTCTATTTGCCAATCTTATGGCTTTGAGGTTGCAAACATCTTCCATGCAGGTGACGGCAATCTGCATCCTCTGATCTTATACAATGCGAATGAACCTGGAGAGACAGAGCGCGCGGAGGCCTGTGGGGGTGATATATTGAAGCTGTGCGTGGCGCTTGGCGGTTGCCTCACAGGGGAACACGGCGTTGGTGTCGAAAAGAGGGACCTGATGACGGAACAGTTCACGGCAGATGAACTTGACCTTCAACGACGCATAAAGCGAGCATTTGATCCAAAGTATCTGATGAACCCTCACAAAGTGTTTCCCCTTGAAGCAACATCTATGATGGAAGCTGCAGAGTGACTGACTTTTTGCGCCCCGAGACACCAGAGGAGGTTGCTGAGGCAATCAAGGATATTGGTAGACCTATTGGTATCGAGGGCGGCGGTGGTCTCAAAGGTCTTGGCAGGACCGTCGATGAGCAGTGCATCCTAAAAACAGATCGTCTAACTGGTGTTGTAGAATACAGCCCTACCGAGCTTTTCGTATCCTTTGCTGCAGGTACAACTTTGGCGGATGCGAAAGCAGTGTTGGCAGAAAAAAATCAACGTTTGCCTTTTGATCCGCCCGACCTGACGCACTTGTATGGCTCAAATGCCCCGGCAACAGTTGGTGGAGTGGCTGCGGCGGGACTATCGGGCCCATCCCGATTGGCGTCTGGAGCTGCAAGAGATTTTCTTATTGGCATTAAGTTTGTGGATGGCATAGGCCAATACATGCATGGTGGCGGTCGGGTGATGAAAAATGTCACTGGTTACGACCTATGTAAGATTTCAGCTGGAGCGATGGGAACATTAGGCGTTTTCACTGAAGTCACATTTAAAGTTTTGCCTAACGCAGTTGCCGAACGTACGCTCGCGCTTCAAGGTCTTGATGACTTTGCGGGGCAAGCAGCAATGTCTGCAGCGCTTAAGACCCCATTTGAGCCTGTGGCAGCAGCACATTTGCCAGCCAATATTGCGGAGCGGTTTGAGGGGATAAGTAATTCATCGCAAACTTTAATCCGCTTTGAGGGTTTTCCTGATAGTCTTGATTATCGGACTGAGGCTATTCGTAAACATCTTCAGGCAGAAAACATCATCACTTATGACGGGGAGGCATCTGCTGCTATATGGTCGGGGGTTCGGGATATTTTGCCATTCCAGTCACCTGATGATCGGGCAATTTGGCGTATTTCAACAGCACCTACAGCCGGCCCAGACTTGGTGGCAAAATTACAAGGTCTGGGTGGAGAAGCATTTTATGATTGGGCTGGGGGAATGATCTGGCTAGCTTTGCCACCTCACCTAGAAGCTGCAGGTTCAGCTGAAATACGATCTGCTATTGAATTTACTGGCGGTCATGCGACCCTAATGAGAGGGCCTGAGCCTGTTCGAGCGGTTGTGGACGTGTTCCAACCTTTGGCCCCAACTATTATGAAACTTACCAAAGGCCTGAAGGATGTTTTTGATCCAAATGGCATACTAAACCCTGGCCGTATGTACGCTGATATATAACCTCTGGAGTTAGACATGCTTGATGCAGCTCAATCGAAGTTGAAGCCCTATAGTGGTCCTGTTAGTCCCTTCGCGCTTCCAGAAATTTTTATACAAGATGCATTTGCTAAGGATGATGAGAGGCTTTGGTGTCCGATGACTCCTTATAGCTGGTCACGCCCTTTGTGCTTAAATGCAAGCCAGGGATACTGGGTGCATCTATCAAAGTTTCGTAGCAAAGCTGGCGAGGAAAGTATTGTCTCGTGCCACCGTCATCCAGCGCCTGTGCACGGCTTCATAATCAAGGGTGGATGGCGTTATCTCGAACACGATTGGGTCGGCACAGAAGGTTCCTATGTGTTTGAGGCGCCTGGCGATATTCACACACTAGTAGCGCTACCGGATCAACCGGAGAGTATCACCCTCTTTCATAACACTGGTGCTCTTATTTACTGTGATACGGAGGGAAACACGACAGGTTATGCTGATGTATTTACCCGTATAGAAGCTTACTCAAAGCATTTCGAAGAAGTGGGTCTTGGAAAAGACTACGTGAAAAATTTTATTAGATAGTCATTGTGGAGCGGTTGAGGCTTAAGCTGCCGGAGTTTAAGCCTCTTAGAGAAATTTTAGCCACGAAACCAATGCTGGGTTCGATTGGCAAAAGCAACCAGCGAAAGCATTACTGGAACTTCTACTAGAACACCCACTACGGTTGCTAATGCCGCCCCAGAATTTAAGCCGAAAAGACTGATAGCTACGGCCACAGCGAGCTCGAAGAAGTTTGAGGTGCCAATGAGGGCGCAGGGCGCAGCAATATTGAATGGTGTGCGCCACGCCCAAGCTGCGGCATAAGCCACGGCGAAAATTCCATAAGATTGCAGGAGCAGTGGTACTGCAATTAGAAGAATAAGGAGAGGGTCAGCAAGGATTGTTGGCCCCTGGAAGCCGAATAGTAGGACTACAGTAGACAGTAGCCCAATTACTGAAAATGGCTTGACCTTACTAGTGAAGTTGGAAATGGCGGTACCTGAATTGGCGTTTCGTCTTGTCAGAACGCTGCGCGTAAAAACTCCAGCAATTAGTGGAATAACCACGTACAACAAGACGGATAAAATCAGAGTTGCCCAAGGTACCTTGATATCCGTCACTCCAAGCAGCAGAGCTACAATGGGAGCAAACGCAACAATCATTATCAGGTCGTTTATTGATACCTGAACTAGGGTGTAAGTGGGGTCCCCTCGAGTGAGTTGGCTCCATACGAAAACCATTGCAGTGCATGGCGCTGCTCCAAGAATAATAACTCCTGCGAGGTATTGTTGAGCATCTTCCGGAGCGAGAAGATCGGCAAATACATGATCGAAAAAAAGAACACCTAGTGCAGCCATCGTGAAAGGCTTGATTAGCCAGTTCACCACGATCGTTATGATCAGACCTTTTGGGCGTTCCCCAATGCTTTTAAGGCTCGCGAAATCTACGCCAACCATCATTGGATAAACCATTGCCCATATCAGTATCGCAACTACAAGATTAACCGAGGCGTATTCGATATCGGCTATGGTCTCGAATAATCCTGGCTCTATGGCCCCAAGGGCAATTCCTGCGGCGATACAAAGAGCTACCCAAATTGAAAGCCATTTCTCAAAAAAACCAATGCCGCCTTGAGTTACATCTTTATTTGAAGAGTTCATTGAACCTCTCTTGGCCTAAAGTTCGGGTGTGATGCTTGATCAGCGTCCTCGTCCCGAAAGTTCCTAAAGCATTGTTGTTAAATTTTTAAGACTTTTGGTTTAGCGCCACGCGAAAACAGGCTGATCAAAATGATCAACCCTGATAAGTCGACCGTGCATTGCAACCTCGCGAAATTGGTACAGCAGGGCGGCAGTTGGAGCATGAACCATATCATTCATGATAGCCATTCGAATAACAGGACGGTCGCTCTCTGGGATGCGAATTAAATCAGGCGATTCTGGCCGATCGAGTTCTTTGAGTGGAATGCGATAGAGCGCGTGTACCTCTGATGGGTTGGGAGTTAAGTTCTTGGTCGGCCCAGCCCAGAAGACTAGTGGAGAGATATTGTAGCCTGAGCGTGTCGGGTAATCATCGAGGCGGCCTACGAGATCTTTGGGAGATAAAGAAAGACCAATTTCTTCCTCCATTTCTCTAAGGCCAGCCTCAACTATAGTCTCCCCAGGATCTAACCTCCCACCTGGTAATGCCCATTGGTGTGCGTGTCGCCTTAAACTTCCAGATCTTCGGGTAAGAATGAAGGCAGGAGCTCCGCTTTCGTCCTCCGTAATAGCTATCGAAACTGCAGCCGCTTTTAATGAGGTATTGTTTACTTTTTGGATTTCTAGGCGAGAAATATTACTCGCCAGTTTTTGACGAAGTTCAGTAGATATCATCCCAGAGCTTCATCAATTTCAGATGCGTCAAGCCCAACTTCTTCCAATATCGCACGTCCATCAGCTCCAAGCACTGGTTGTGGACGATGTATGTTGGCGGGAGTTTTAAAGAAGGCGATAGGAGGGGTGGAGGTCAGGGTAGGGCCCGCGGTTGGATGATTGAGGCGTTTGAAAAAGCCGGTCGTATTTAAGTAGGGATCCTCAAATAATCCTTCTAGAGAGGCCATCGTACCGTTCGGAATATCAACACTATCGAGAATGCTGCGCCAGTGTTTGGTTGTATTTGTTGCTAGACGTTCCGCCACTAGGCCCAAGAGTTCATTAATGTTTTCTGTCCGACCTTCTAAGGTTTTGAAGCGAGGATCTTGGGCAGCTTGATCAAGGCCCAGCGCTGGTAAAAGGCGCGTCCATTGCTCGTTGGTAACAGCAAGAAGGCATATGTGGCCATCGGTTGTCGCGTAGGGACGCCGATGGGGAGTAAACATTCTTGGAAAACCAGGCTTGCCGCCTGGGCGATCAAGGGCCTTTTCCCAGAAATGGTCAGCAATATTGAAAGCGGTCATCGTTTCGAGCATTGGAAGGTGAACTTCCTGTCCTTGGCCGCTCTTTTCACGGGCAAAAAGTGCCATCCCCACGGCGCTTGCAAGTTGCGTGCCGCAAAATTTGTCCGCTAGTGCCATTGGGGTGAAACGTGCTTCGCCATTGGCAGAGGCAATCATTCCAGCCATTCCACTTTCGCCCTGAATTACATCATCATATGCTGGGCGATCCTTGTCAGGACCATGTCTGGCGTACCCGGTAGCAGACGCGTAGATCAGCCTGGGATTTTCTGCAGCAAGGGCCTCATAATTCAAACCAAGTCTTTCAACAGCACTGGCGCGCATGGATAACACCAATACATCTGCCGTTTTGATAAGTCTTTTAAGACTATTGAGTGCGTTGGGTTTTTTGAGGTCTAGTTCGATACTTCGTTTATTACGGTTCATAGCCAAAAAATGAGCGGCCATGTTCATTTCATGGCCAGGCCCGAGGCGACGCATTGGGTCACCTCCCGGTGGCTCTACCTTTATAACGTCTGCGCCCATATCACCTAAAATTTGCGTGGCGAGGGGACCTAGTACGTTGATTGTGAGGTCAACAACTTTCACACCCTTTAGAGGGCCAGTTGCCTCTTGCGTATAGTCATCCCCCATTAGTCAAACCCATCTATCAAATTTTTGGCGATGATATTCCGTTGAATTTGGTTGGAACCCTCAATGATTTGCACCACCTTTGCATCTCGGAAATAGCGGTTAATAGGAAAGTCATTAGAGATTCCTGAAGCGCCAAAAATTTGCACGGCGTCTGTAGCAACCTTCATGGCGATATCGCTCGCATAGGCTTTTGCGATTGCTGCTGAATGAGCTAATTCTTTGCCTCTAACGCCTGCATCCGTCATTTGAGCGGCCTTGTAGACCAAGCCCCGTGCTGCTTCGATCTGCATCTCCATATCCGCAAGCATCCAACGCAGACCCTGAAAATCTGTTAGGGGTTGATTGAATGCTTGGCGCTCTCGCATAAAGTTGATTGCAAGATCCAGGGCGCCTTGAGCAAGGCCCACCGCCCGGGCGCCAATAATTGGTCGAGAGAGTGCCAAGGCGCTCATCACTTGCTTAAACCCCTTGCCAGGTTCGCCAAGGATGGCATCAGCGGGCAGAACAACGTCATCCAAAAATAGAGGAGATGATGGCACGCCCCGGGCACCTAATTTGTCTTCCTTAGGGCCAATTTGAAGGCCCTCTGCACCCGTGGGGACTATGAAGAAGTTGATATCCCCCCGAGCTTCCCCTGTCTTTGCGGCTAGGACGATAAAATCTGAGACTAAAGCGTTCGTACACCAGATTTTGGCTCCTGAAAGATGCCAGCCATCATTAGACATGCGTGCAGTTGTTTTTATGCCCGCTACATCAGAGCCAGATTGTGGTTCAGTGATCGAGAAAGCGGCTCGCAGGCTGCCTGATGCAAGGCGAGGTAAATACTTGTCCCTCTGGGCTTTTGTTCCTGCGGCCATGATTGCACCAAACGGTGTCCATTGGACAACCAGTAGATAGCCGGTGTTATAACAAACACGTCCCAGTTCCTCGGTAGCGACGCAGCCGGCCAAGAGACTATTCTGGCCGCCATATTCTTCCGGAAATGGCAAGGTAAAAATGCCAAGTTCCCGCAGCAAATCGAACATGTCCTGAGGATATTCCCCAGTCTTATCAATTTCTGCCGCTCGTTGGCTCACTCGTTCAACGGCAACGCGACGGATGAGGTTTTGCACCTCAATAGCTTCAGGAGACATCTCATACATCCCCTGAGTTTCCATTATATCTGCATGATACGTCCAGCTTTTTTGGTCCAAGCTTGCTAAAAATTTCAGGCGTGTTAGCCTCAACCGGTGTTATGAAGAGAAGAGATTTCAAAATAGGGAGAAAACAATGCAACCCAAAACTTGGTTGGCCGGCCTAGCAGTTGTCGCTACGCTTGCTGTACCGGTTTTTGCTGCTGCTCAGCAGGCCGGGGGAACTCTGAAGCTTTACCACCGCGGTAATCCACCTTCAGGTTCGATTCATGAAGAAGCAACTTATTCCACAACCATGCCGTACCAGAGCGTGTTCAATAATTTGGTGGTCTTCAATTCACAAAAAGACGTTGAAAGTATCGAAAACATTGTTCCAGATCTGGCGACAAGTTGGTCCTGGGATAGCACTAAAACAAAGCTTACTTTTAAGCTTCGTGAAGGTGTGAAATGGCATGATGGTAAGCCTTTCACTGCTAAGGATGTCCAGTGCACGTTTGATTTATTGCAAGGTAAATCTAAAGCCAAATTGCGTAAAAATCCTCGGAAGTCTTGGTATTGGAACCTGCAAAAGGTGACCGCTGATAACGATTACCAAGCTACTATGCATTTAGGGCAGCCTCAGCCTGCGATGTTGGCATTGTTAGCTTCAGGCTACACGCCAATTTATCCATGCCACGTCTCACCAAAAACAATGCGTACTAATCCTATTGGAACAGGTCCATTTAAATTTGTTGAGTTGAAGCAGAACGAATCTATCAAATTCGTGAAAAACGAAGATTATTGGAAGCCAGGTCGCCCATATTTAGATGGTCATGACTGGACAATTATCAAAAGCCGTGCAACCCGCGTGCTAGGTTTTATAGCAAAGGAATTCGATTTTACTTTTGCTAATGATATCTCCATCCCACTCTTGAAAGACGTGAACGAAAAATATTCTGAAGCGGTCTGCCATACGGCACCAACCAATATCTCACTGAACTTGATTGTGAATCGTGAAAAGCCTCCTTTTGATAATGCTGACGTTCGTTTGGCAATGGCCACAGCGCTCGATCGTGATGCATTCATCAAAATCCTCTTTCAAGGGGAAGGCCAAAAAGGTGGGGCGATGTTACCACCGCCAAGTGGAACCTGGGGCATGCCTGATAACGTACTCGCCAAGGCTGCAGGCTACGGCGATAAGGCTGTTGACGTCAAAAAGGCTCAGGATTTGATGAAAAAAGCCGGTTACGGCCCAGATAATCGACTTGCAGTTAAGGTTTCGACGCGTAACATTGCGACCTATCGCGACCCTGCAGTTATTCTGATTGACCAACTCAAATCCATCTACATTGATGGAGAATTAGAGCCTATTGAGACTTCAAATTGGCATGCTAAGGTTGCCCGTAAGGACTACTCAGTGGGCATGAACCTAACGGGTATAGCGGTTGATGATCCGGATGTTACGTTCTTTGAGAACTATGCATGTGGTTCGCAGCGCAACTATACGGGCTACTGTAATAAGGAGCTGCAAGAGCTCTTCATGAAGCAGTCTTCTATGATTGATCAAGAAGCTCGTAAGAAGCTTGTCTGGGAAATTGACGCTAAGCTGCAGTTAGATGTAGCTAGGCCAATGATTGCCCATTACAACGCAGCTACCTGCCACGCCCCTAAAGTGAAGGGGTTTGTGCGCAAAAAGAATGGATCCTACAGCGACTGGCGCTTTGAGGACATTTGGCTGCAGCAGTAGAGTTTTAAAACTGCGATCAAAGGAGGGATCTGGCATAAAGCCAGATCCTTCTCTTTGAATTATTAAGTAATTCTAACCTTAAAAAGGCAGGCTGCGATGGCGTCATACGTGATTAGACGCACACTTTTGATGGCTCTGACCCTCATTGGGATATCAATTGTCATTTTTGGGCTGCTGCGGCTAGTACCCGGAAATATTGCGGATATTCTTTTTGATGCTGCAGGGTTCATTGACCCCGCCGAAAAAGCGGCGCTGGAAGATGAATTAGGGCTCTCTGACCCAATCCCCGTTCAATACTGGAATTGGATTTGGGGGCTTTTGCAGGGTGATCTAGGTTTTTCCTATGTAACAGAGTTGCCTGCGTACGACGAAATTGCTCCTCGTATTCCAATAACGGCTAAGCTTGCAGTTTTAGCTTTATTTTTCTCAGTACTTTTTGGATTGCCTTTGGGTGTTATATCCGCGGTTAATCAGAATTCTGCGTTAGACTATGTCCTGAGAGTGGTAAGCCTCTCCGGCCTATCGCTGCCATCATTTTGGTTGGCACTTCTGATATTAATGGGGTTCGTGCATTGGTTCGATACAATACCAATTTATACAGATCCGCCAGATAATCTTTGGGATGAGTTAGTTCTCTATAGTATTCCTGCAGCCGCCGTCGGTTTCCGATCGTCTGCGCTAATTATGAGGCTTACTCGATCGTCTATGCTGGAAGTGATGCGTCAAGATTACATACGCACTGCAAAGGCAAAGGGCGCGACTGATAATTCAGTGAATTATGGTCATGCATTGTCCAATGCAGTTCTTCCGGTTGTAACCATCATAGGCATCGAGGCGGCGTTTCTAATTGGCGGCCTTATTGTTACCGAAACGGTATTCAATATTCCGGGTGTTGCTCGTTTTCTTGTTGAAGCAATTCAATGGCGGGACTACCCAATCGTACAAAATTTGGTGTTGTTCATCGGGTTCGTGACAGTGGTTACGAATTTCTTGGTGGACATCCTTTACGTCGCGCTCGATCCGCGCATCAAATACGAATAGGAGAGCGTTGGCGATGGCAAAACCGGTAATCGACCACGCAGCGGAGCTTGCCAAAGCAGGTGCAGGCGTGGATAGCAGGCTGAGCAAGGCTTGGTTTTTGGCGAAGAGTTATCCTTTAGGCGCAATTGGGCTTTTACTTTTTTTAGCCCTGGTTTTCTGTGGCGTCTTTGCCGAATGGATTGCGCCAATGGATCCAGTGAAAACGAATGCAGCTACGTCGCTGGCAGCGCCTGGAGCACTTCACGCGCTTGGTGCAGATATGATGGGGCGAGACATGCTCTCGCGTATCATTCACGGTGCTCGCATTAGTTTGGCGGTGGGTATTGGTTCTACAATCCTTGGATGCTTCTTTGGTGTAGTAATTGGTTTAGCATCTGGATATCTGCTCGGATGGTTTGACCTGATCACTCAGAGAATTATCGATGTTATGCAAGCCTTGCCTCTATTAGTAATGGCATTGGTGATGGCGGCTGCTTTAGGGCCAAGTTTGGAAAACACAATCATCGCCATATCGATTCCTCTTGTCCCACACGTGGCGCGCGTTATCCGTTCCAATACACTCTCCTTGAGGGAAATGCCTTTCGTCGAGGCCGCAAAAGCTATCGGGATGAGCGAGACCCGTATCGCCCTCAAGCATGTTCTGCCCAACACACTAGCTCCACTTATTGTGCTAGCAACAGCCCAGTTGGGGTCTGCAATTCTGACGGAGGCGTCACTTTCGTTTCTAGGCCTGGGTATCCCTGAGCCACACCCCTCTTGGGGCAGGATGCTCTCAGAATCCGCGGCTGAATACGTTAGGACAGCTCCATGGCTGGTCATATTTCCAGGTATTGCGATCAGTTTTGCGGTATTCGGTGCTAACCTTTTAGGTGATGCCGTCCGTGACATTCTTGATCCCCGTCAGCGGAGCTAGAAGCAAATGGCAGAAGAGACGGAAAATTCAGTGGTACATAAAGCGGCTTTGGAAGTGGAAGGTCTGCAAACCTACTTCTTTACCCGTGACGGTGTTGTCCGGGCGGTAGAAGAGCTTTCGTTTCATGTAGACCGCGGTGAGACCTTAGCAATTGTTGGGGAGTCAGGATGCGGTAAAAGCATGACGGCCCTCTCAATAATGCGACTTATTCCTAATCCCCCAGGCAGGATCGTTGGTGGCAGCATTGTGCTTGATGGGCAGGATCTTATGCAGATGTCTGAGGCACAGATGCGAGACATCCGTGGTAACGATATCTCAATGATTTTCCAAGAGCCTATGACTAGCCTTAATCCCGTGATGCGGATTGGCAAGCAGATATCTGAGGCCTTAATTCTGCATCAAGGTATGTCAAAAGAGCAGGCCCTCCAAAGATCAATTGAGATGCTAAAGCTTGTCCGCATTCCTGAGCCAGAACGTCGGGTCAAAGAATTTCCTCATCAACTTTCTGGCGGTATGCGGCAGCGCGTAATGATTGCTATGGCACTAGCCTGTAATCCCAAGATTTTGATTGCGGATGAGCCTACTACTGCTTTGGACGTCACCATTCAGGCTCAAATCCTTGATCTCATAGTTAAGCTTCAAGAAGACCTCGATACGGGCGTGATCTTGATCACTCACGACCTGGGAGTGGTGGCTGAAACGGCTGACAGGGTGATTGTAATGTATGCGGGGCGCAAGGTTGAAGAGGCTGACGTTAATACCTTGTTTGCAAACCCCAGACACCCTTACACGCGTGGTCTGCTAGCATCAGTGCCGCGGCTTGCTATCGTCGCTGGGGATGAAGAGGTTGAAGAGCGATTAGAGGAAATCCCGGGAATAGTACCCGCTTTACATTCGCTGCCGGAAGGTTGTGCATTTGCGCCCCGTTGCCCAGCTGCAACTGATGCATGCCGGCAGTCTAGGCCGGAATTTGAAGAGAAACAGTCAGGCCATTGGGCTGCTTGTTTCCGTTCCGACGAACTTTATGGAGCAAATGATGGCTGAAGTCGAAACGGCATCTGAAGCGCCAGTCCTCGAAGTTGAGGACTTGAAAAAGCATT
This sequence comes from Rhodospirillales bacterium, assembly GCA_008081395.1. Lineage (GTDB taxonomy): Bacteria > Pseudomonadota > Alphaproteobacteria > Bin95 > Bin95 > VMCJ01. The sequence goes on from VMCJ01000026.1 coordinate 16,415, forward strand.
TTCCTATTCAGTCAGGAATGCTTAAGCGCACCATCGGTCACGTTTATGCCGTCGATGGAGTTTCATTCTCCGTAGGTCGGGGAAAAACATTAGGGTTGGTTGGAGAATCTGGCTGCGGTAAGTCTACCGTAGGCCGAACTGCAATGAGATTGCTCGAGCCAACAGACGGCAAAATTAAGGTTTCTGGTACGGATGTTACCAATCTTAGCAAAACGGAACTACGACCTTATCGTCGGCAGATGCAAATTATCTTCCAGGATCCATTCTCAAGCCTTAATCCGAGAATGACTGCGGGGGAAATCGTTAAAGAGCCACTATACATTCACAATATAGGTGACGACGCCGAACGAGAGGAGATGACGAAAGCTCTTTTTGATCGGGTAGGTTTACGCCAATCACAGATGCAGAATTATCCGCACCAGTTTTCTGGTGGACAGCGTCAACGGATCGGCATCGCACGCGCTCTTGCCCTAAACCCCAGTCTGATTGTTGGTGATGAACCAGTCTCTGCTCTTGATGTGTCTATTCAGGCTCAGGTGATTAACCTGATGATGGACCTGCAGGAAGAGAGAGATATGGCATATCTCTTCATTGCTCATGATTTGGCGGTAGTAGAGCATATCTCTGACGAAGTGGCTGTGATGTACTTGGGTCGCATCGTTGAAAAAGCAGATAAAAAAACACTCTTTACCAACCCACTTCACCCTTACACTGAAGCGCTGTTATCAGCTGCGCCTATCCCTGACCCAACTATACGGCGGGAAAAGAAAATTCTGCAGGGGGACGTGCCAAGTCCAATCAATCCTCCAAAGGGCTGTCACTTTCATACTCGTTGCCCTTATGCCGAGGAACGTTGCAAGGTCGAGGAACCTGTGCTGCAGAACAAAGGAAATGGCCATATAGTAGCCTGTCACCTGCGGTGAAGAAGAGTTTAACTGCTTACGAGCAGTGTCATATTTTCTCGTTGTGGTCGAATACCTTTAAGGGTGTCGGCTAAGAAATCTGCACTGAAGTCTAGTTCGTCTATAGGAACAAATGGGTGCAAGCCACTGTTCGCGTGTAATCTCTTGTCAGATGAAGAGAAGGCATCGAACAGTGCAAGGCACTCCTCGCGGTTAAATAATTCATCCTCCAGTTGCATGATAAAAAATACGGGGCATGAAATTTCTTTGGCAGCCGCTTGGATTGTAGGGGTGTAATGGGCCGGTTTTGATACAATACCCATGAGGCCTAGAACGGCTGCTGAAATTCTGGGTTCAGCCGCAACGAATGGTGCACCGTATATCGTACCCATAGAGAGGCCCCAGTAACCCACTGGGCCTGAGCCTACTTCGGGTAGAGATGATACTGCAGTCAATGCGTTACGCCAGTCACGCACCATCTCCTCGACTGTGCCAGGGCGTTCCCATTCAGGCCAGAATGCTTCTCGTCCACCAGCACCCACCTGACGCCGTCCATGGACTGGTCCATCTAAGGACAAGCCAAAGAACCCATGATCTCTTGCAAGTTGATTAGCTATGCGTGGAATTGGCCTTTGATGCCGGTCTCCTGACGCCCCATGACCGAAGCAAACCAAGGGTGCTCCCGGTTTTGTTGTTTCTCCGTGCCATAAAACACCGGTAATAGGGCGGTCGGTTTGCGAGATGGTAAACTCACGAATAAACGCATCTCTCTCACGCTTAACGTCTCCTTCCCATTGAATTTGCATACCCTTGCCTCTTATCTTTTTGATGTTGCCCAACGTGGCGGGCGTTTTTCTTGAAATGCAGCTATACCCTCGGCGGCTTCGTCACTTCTGAGTAATCGGGATAGGGCACTTGCAGCATCATCAAGAACTTCACTCATAGGAGCCTGACCCGTAAGTCGAATGATGCGTTTTATCTCTGCGACTGCAGTAGGTTCGGCCCAGGCAAGATTTGAAAGAGTGTTATTAAGAGATGCCTCAAAATCGCTGGAGGTTTCTGTTAGCTCATGAGCAATCCCGATACGATGAGCCTCGTATCCACTAATGACCTTGGCGATAACAGCCAACCGACGGGCCTCTCCCTCGCCAATTCTTCGCACCACTGTCGGAAGGATTTGGCTTGGTATAAAGCCAGCACGGGCCTCTGGCATTCCCAATTTAGCGTTGGCCATGCAGAGGACAAAATCTGAAGCACAAGCCATTCCAAGTCCGCCACCTACGCATGCACCTTCAACCGCAGCAACTACCGCTTGTGGAAGCTCGTTCAGAGCCTCCAGAGCCTCTCCCATTCGCCGATAAGCCCTAGCCGTAGGGTCACTACTGCTCTCCTTTGGGAGATCTCGCATATGGCCTAAATCACCCCCAGCACAAAAATTACCGCCTCTACCTCTTAGGACCAATACTCTGATATTTTCGTTTTGGGCAATTGAATGGAACGTTTCCGTTAGTTCCGCCATCATCTTTTGGGTAATGGCATTTCTTCGTTCAGGTCTATTGAACCAGACTGTCCGCACAGGGCCGGAATCTTCTATTTCTATAGTTTCTAATTTCATGCTGGGACGACTTCTGGAGCTTGAGGCGTTCTAGAGCGGGCTAAACCCTTTATGAGCAGAATAAGGCCGATATTTGCGAGATTAAACGCGACACCTACGCCAAACGCAGTTGGGTAGCTCAAGGTTACATCATAAACAAAGCCTCCTATGAGGCCGCCTCCACCCATTCCTACATATCCAAAAAAGTAGACGATACCAGTGCGAGTTTGCGCCTGCTGGGCGGGAAAAAGTTCTCGAACTGCAAGACCATAGGCGGGAACAATCCCACCAAACACCAAACCAAACATTATAGAAATAATATACAGCTGTTGTTGCGTATCGAAAAAAATGAAGAGAGATAGAGCTGCGGCTTGCAGCCCAGCGCCAATTAAAATGGTGTTAAGACCACCAATCCTATCCGAAATCAGACCAAAACCAAGCCTGCTTACCCCTGAACAAACGAGAAGGATTGAGGCTATTTCCGCTCCTATATGCGTTCCAAACCCTAAAGTCGCACAATACGCAACCATTTGAGCCATGGGCATGGACATAGCAACACAGCACCCAATGATCGCCATGCCTAGCAGGAATGTAAGCAAAGCTGGGTTTATATCCGGTATTGATCGACGTGTGTTACCAACTTTGCTTCCTGTTATTTGCTGCAATTCAGGGGCAGGACGCCTGTGAACAAAGCTCAGAGGAATTATCGCAGCGGCAGCAAAAAGCCCGTAGCCAACGTAGACTGAACGCCAGCCGTATTCTGAAACTAAGGGTTCAAAGGTGATGTTCCAGAATGAGCCTGCCACAGTTTGCCCGCAAGCAACTACAGCAATAGCGAGACCTCGATTTCTATCAAACCATAACGTGACATTGGCTATCAGAGGAGCAAAGCCACACCCCATACCGAGCATGCCTATGAAAAGAAAAACTGGGATAAGGAGAGATGTCAGGTTTTCAGCAAGTGAGGCGATAGCACACCCAGCAGCTATAGCGGCAGCGGCAATGAAAAGTGCTGGCTGCACGCCCTTCTTAGATACAAAGTATCCCATGACAATACCGCCAATGCCTGCCCCAAGGGTAGTAGCGGTATAAACGGAAGTAGCGGCAGCTCTAGACCAGCCCATGTCGATTTCAAGGAACGGTATGGAGACGATAGCCAGATAATTTCCCCCCATCGCAAGAGCAAGGGTAGAAAGCGAAGCAAACGCTATTATCCAACTGTAAGGTTGCTCAATGGAGTCTTCGCGAGAAATTTTATGGTTCATAGAAAACTGGGTGCTCCAAACGAAGCACCCAGTTTAAATCATTATCATAACGATCTGGAAGCAGACTTTTTTTAGTGCGCTACGATTTCTGAAGCGTCTTTCCTTGCTTTTAATAATGCTTCTGCTTCTGCTGCTTCGTCTTCTTCAGTCCACTCTATGGGAACTGGTAAGCGGGTTAGGGCACGTTTCAGAACCTCATCCACTGTTTCTACCGGAATGATCTCGAGTTCCTTTTTGACATTTTCAGGGATGTCAGCGAGGTCTTTCTCATTATCCTTAGGTATCAGAACGGTTTTGATGCCTCCACGAAGTGCCGCCAGCAGCTTTTCCTTCAAGCCACCGATTGGAAGCACACGACCACGAAGGGTAATTTCGCCGGTCATAGCAACGTCTGCTCTAATGGGGATCCCGGAGAGTGCTGAAATAATCGAGGTGCACATCGCTACGCCAGCAGATGGCCCATCCTTAGGTGTTGCGCCCTCCGGCACGTGAACGTGGATGTCACGCTTATTGAAGTCCGTTGGTTTGATGCCATACCGAAGCAGACGGGAACGCAGAAAACTGCGTGCGGCCTGCACGGATTCTTGCATTACATCGCCCAGCTTGCCGGTGTTTGCTACGTTACCTTTGCCTGGCATTACAACGGCTTCGATTGTTAATAGCTCACCACCAACTTCCGTCCATGCAAGGCCTGTGACCACACCAACCAGATCCTCGTTCTCGGCTTTGCCAAAGCGGAATTTTTTGATCCCGGCGTATTTATCGAGGTTGCGTTTTGTAACGCGGATACTTTTCTTGTTTTCAGCGACGATTTCACGAACAGCTTTGCGAGTTAAATTCGCAATTTCGCGTTCTAAGTTTCTTACGCCCGCCTCACGTGTGTAGAAGCGTACCAAGTCTCGGAGAGCATCGTCTGTTATAGACCATTCTCCTTTTTTGAGACCATTATTCTTTATTTGTTTTTCAATCAAATGCCTCTTTGCGATCTCAATCTTTTCATCCTCAGTGTAGCCAGGGATGCGAATGATCTCCATACGATCGAGAAGTGGCTGAGGCATGTTTAGAGAGTTAGAGGTAGTCACAAACATCACATCAGATAAATCATAATCGACTTCTAAGTAATGGTCAGCGAAAGTGCTGTTCTGCTCGGGGTCAAGAACCTCAAGCAAAGCTGATGATGGGTCACCGCGCCAATCAGCACCAAGCTTATCTATCTCATCTAGAAGGAAGAGGGGGTTTGACGATTTTGCTTTTTTCATACCCTGGATGATTTTCCCGGGCATTGAACCAATGTAGGTTCGTCTGTGGCCTCGCACCTCCGCTTCATCTCGAACGCCACCGAGGGACATTCTAACGAATTGCCGTCCCGTTGCTCTGGCAATTGAGCGACCAAGAGATGTCTTTCCAACACCTGGAGGGCCTACGAGGCAGAGGATTGGACCCTTCACCTTTTTTGTGCGTGTTTGAACGGCGAGATATTCAAGGATCCGTTCTTTGACCTTATCTAGGCCAAAATGATCTTCGTTGAGTACGGCCTCGGCACCATTTAGGTCTTTCTTAACCCGAGAAGGCTTCTTCCACGGTATGGAAGCAATCCAGTCTAAGTAGTTACGAACAACTGTAGCCTCTGCGGACATAGGAGCCATGTTGCGAAGCTTTTTGAGCTCAGCTCCAACTTTCTCCTTGGCTTCCTTGGACAGCTTTATTTTTTGTAGCCGCTCTTCAAGCTCTTGTGTCTCATCCTTACCATCCTCACCGTCACCAAGCTCGCGCTGGATCGCCTTCATTTGTTCGTTGAGGTAGTATTCCCGCTGACTACGCTCCATTTGCCGCTTAACCCGGCCACGGATGCGTTTCTCAACTTCAAGGACGTCAATTTCGCCTTCCATAAATGCAAACACCCGCTCGAGACGATCTTTAACGTCTTCTGTCTCAAGAAGTTGCTGTTTTTCTGGAATTTTTAGGGCTAGGTGGGCTGCTATTGTATCAGCGAGTTTCGATGGCTCTTCGATCTGATTTACGGAAACAAGTACTTCTGGAGGGATCTTTTTGTTTAACTTCACGTAGCTTTCAAACTGAGCAACTACAGTGCGAGCTAAAGCTTTTAGCTCCGGGGTTCCCGTTTCATTATCGGCTAGAATATCGGCTTCTGCTTCAACGAACTCAGATTGGTCTGTAAAAGCCGTGATTTTGGCACGTTCTCCGCCCTCGACGAGAACCTTAACCGTGCCATCAGGTAACTTCAGAAGTTGTAAAATCGAGCCAACGGTACCGACTGGAAAAATATCATCGGGCCCGGGGTCATCAACGCCTGCATCATGCTGAGCTGCTAGGAGAATACGACCGTCGCCGTTGGTCACCTCCTCTAGAGCGCGAACGGATTTTTCCCGGCCTACAAATAAGGGAACGATCATATGGGGGAACACCACGATGTCCCGAAGTGGGAGCACGGGGAAAGTATTCGTGCTTGTCATAATGAGGTGTTCTCCAAATTCATCGGGATGAGAAGACGCAACGTCGACTCTAATTTCTATACCAATAGAATTGGCGTCCGGACTGACAAATTCAAGAGGTTAAAATACTCTTGTTCGTTTGTTTTCCAGCCTAATGACGTAGCGCTAAAAAATTAATCGAGGCTAGGCCCCGAGTTGGTGGCTTAGGATGCCATTTCTGGGGCAGCTGAAGAATCTTCGTTTTTATCCGCATACGCATATAGCGGCTGCGCTCGTCCCTCGACAACTTCTCGATTAACGATTGCTTCATCTACGCCGTCCATGCTCGGTAAATCAAACATGGATTCCAACAGAATTTCTTCCATTATGGAGCGAAGTCCACGAGCCCCCGTTTTCCGAGCTATGGCTTTTTCAGCTACCGCTTCTAGGGCATCTTCTGTGAAGGTAAGCTTCACATCTTCCATATCAAAGAGGCGCTGATACTGCTTTATCAAAGCATTCTTTGGCTTAGTGAGGATTTCAATAAGAGCTTCCTCATCGAGGTCGCCTAGTGTGGCTATCACGGGGAGACGACCCACAAATTCTGGAATTAAACCAAAGCGCAATAGGTCCTCTGGCTCAACTTCAGCCAATACATCTCCCTGGCGACGGGCGTCAGGCGAACGAACATCTGCTCCAAAGCCGATCGCTGTACCTTTTCCACGACCAGAAATTATCTTTTCTAAGCCTGCAAACGCGCCACCAACGATGAAAAGAATATTTGTTGTGTCGACTTGGAGAAACTCTTGCTGTGGGTGTTTCCGTCCGCCCTGGGGCGGCACAGATGCAACTGTACCTTCCATAATCTTTAATAGAGCTTGCTGGACGCCTTCCCCTGATACGTCCCTCGTGATTGAGGGATTGTCGGATTTACGGCTGATTTTGTCCACTTCGTCGATATACACGATCCCACGTTGAGCTCGTTCGACATTGTAATCTGCTGATTGGAGGAGGCGGAGAATGATGTTTTCCACGTCCTCACCAACGTAGCCGGCCTCGGTCAGAGTTGTAGCGTCAGCCATTGTGAACGGAACGTCGAGGATACGGGCGAGTGTTTGAGCTAAAAGTGTTTTGCCCGACCCTGTGGGACCTATAAGTAATAAATTAGACTTTGCGATTTCAACATCGCCAGATTTAGCGCCGTGGTTCAGGCGTTTGTAGTGATTGTGCACGGCTACCGACAGAACTCGTTTTGCGCGGTCCTGACCGATCACGTAGTCATTCAAAACATTGCAGATTTCTTGAGGCGTTGGCACTCCATCACTGGATTTAACCAGACTACTTTTGTGCTCTTCTCGGATGATATCCATGCAGAGCTCTACGCATTCATCACAAATGAATACGGTTGGTCCTGCTATCAGCTTACGCACTTCGTGCTGGCTTTTTCCGCAAAAAGAGCAATAGAGCGTGTTTTTTGAGTCGGAGCTAGAATTCTTGCTCATACGCTTTCCTATCTGCAACGGAGCGTCGCCTTAGCAGCTTAAACTCTTGGCGAGCCTCTGTAAAACGTCACAGGGACGTTTTTTTAGTCACTCAATTGAATGGAGCACCAAATTAGTTGGGTTCCTAGTCTTCCGCCGCAGCTGCTGGGCGCTCTTGTACCACTTCATCGACAATACCAAAGTCTTTAGCCTCTTCGGCAGACATGAAGCGATCTCGCTCAAGTGCGTCTTCTACGGTCTTCAGGTCTTGTCCGCAGTGTTTGACGTAAATTTCGTTAAGCCTTTGGCGTAGGCTTAGAATTTCACGAGCATGAATTTCTATGTCTGTTGCCTGGCCCTGGAAGCCACCTGATGGTTGATGCACCATTATACGAGAATTCGGTAAACAAAAACGCTTACCTGGAGCACCTGCTGCCATCAGCAGTGACCCCATCGATGCCGCTTGACCAATGCAGAGAGTTGCAACAGGAGCGCGGATGTATTGCATGGTGTCGTAGATAGCTAAGCCTGCTGTGACAACACCACCTGGCGAGTTGATATAAAAACTAATCTCTTTGTCAGGGTTTTCCGCTTCTAAGAACAATAGCTGGGCGCAAATCAGCGAAGAGACTTCGTCGTAAACGGGCCCTGTGAGGAAAATGATCCGTTCTTTGAGGAGTCGCGAGTAAATGTCGTAGGCGCGCTCACCTCGGTTTGATTGTTCGACAACCATCGGAACCAAAGCATTCATGGTGGTGTCACCTGCAAAGGTAGGGCGGCGGAAAGGGTCAAAAGAAGTCATTACGGGCTCTTTCGGTGTGCTGTTCGTGGGCGATGGAACACCCACGGCTGTTAACTACTCAAAGAGTTGGCGCTGAAATGACGAAGGTCAAGCTTCCTCTGACTTCTCTTTGTCTCCAGCAGTCTCCATAAGTTCCTCTGGTGTTGCTGAGCGCTTCTCAACTTTGGCAAGCTCCAGAATAAAGTCCACCACCTTATCTTCGAGAATAGGTGCTTGCACTTGTCCAAGCGCTTGCGGATTTTTCTGGTAATACTCGTAAACCATTTGTTCTTGACCAGGGAAATTAGCCGCCTGTGCGCGGATCGCTTGGCCAATATCTTGCTCAGTTATTTCAATGCTATTCTGCTTGCCGATTTCAGCTAATAGCAATCCTAGGCGAACGCGGCGGGTGGCCACCTTTCTATAATCCGCCTCTAGTTCTTCATCTGACTTACCCTCGCGGACTTCATCAGCTTTATCGCCCTCTAGTTGCTGCTTAACCTCGGCCCATATTTGTTCGAATTCACGCTCGACTAATGTGGGAGGTGATTCAAATTCGTGTGCTTCATCTAATTTATCAAAAAGCTCTTGCTTCATCCGAGCTCTTGCTGCCTGGCTATAGCTTCCTGTGATGCGTTCGGCGATTTGGGCCTTTAGAGCGGCTAAATCATCCATGCCGACCTTTTTAGCCAAGTCATCGTCAAGCTTGGCCTCAGTTTTAGCTTTGAGGCCGGTTAATTTAACTGCGAAGACTGCATCCTTACCGGCTAAATTTTCTGCACCATAGTCGTCAGGGAATTTAACATTGACGTCTTTCTCTTCTCCTGGCGATACCCCAATGAGTTGGTCTTCGAAGCCTGGAATAAAGGCGCCAGCTCCAAGCTCTAAGTGGTACCCTTCTGCAGAACCTCCGGCGAACTCTTCTCCGTCGACTTTTCCCACAAAATCAATGACGACTACATCGCCACTTTCAGCTGGACGAGCTTCTTCGACATCAGTTGTTTCGCGCATAGCTTCTGCAAAGCGCTCTAGTTCTGATTGGACGTCTTCGTCTTTTGCTGGAACCTCAAGCTGGACTAATTCAAGAGATGAAAAGTCCATTGGTTTAATTTCAGGGAGAATTTCTGACTTAACGGTAAAGGAAAGGTCTTCCCCGTCCTTATATTCCCCAAAATCTAACTCAGGCTCGAAAGCTGGAGTTAAACTGCGGTCATCGAATGCGGATGCCATGCCTTCGCGCACAATTTTGTCGATGGCTTCTCCTAAAACGGCCTTACCAAACCGTTGACGAAGAATTTTTACTGGAGCTTTACCTGGGCGGAAGCCATGCAGGTTGACCTGCGGTGCCATCTCAACGAGTCGTTCTTCAACTGCTGAATCTATCTCTCCTGCCGAGATAACCATTTGAAACTCGCGCTTCAAACCTTCGGAAAGCGTCTCCGTAACCTGCATTTTACTCGCGTCCGCCGTCTTAAGTGAAACTTACAAAAATGGTGCGGGCGAAGGGACTTGAACCCCCACGGCCGATGGCCACCAGAACCTAAATCTGGCGCGTCTACCAATTCCGCCACGCCCGCCCGAACAGCACAAAAGTTCTGCCCGAAGGCGGCCTTCTATAGCATTCTGCACTCGCTTGGAAGTCCCTTTGATCTAAGAAAGTGCAGTTTGCAGTTTAAATAGCCTCTGAACGGATGGCTTTAAGGGCTTCGGGCGTATCTATATCCCTTAGAACGGCAGGGTCTGACATCTCTATTTCCGAGACTGATTCTTCATTCTGTCCGATGAGATGTTTCGCCCCTACATCGCCGCGGAGGTCTGCCATCTGTTTTGCAAAGGAGCTTGCCCAAAGAACTGGATTGCCTCTTTTCCCGCCATGGGTTGGAACGCATATGGAGCGCCCCTCTATAGGATTGAAGCCAGCAATTAGTCGGTCAACATGTGAGGCATTTACGTGAGGCATATCTCCAAGTAGGACTATTAATGCGTCTGCTTGCTCATTTAAATTTTTTGCTGCAGCGCGAAGAGATGTAGATAGACCTTCATCGAAGTCGGGGTTTTCAACAAAACTAACATTTTTGTTTGAAAGCACCTTTTTTACTTCTTCTGCTTGGTGGCCCACGACAACAGTTACAGAAATAGTGTCTGCGGCAAGCGCTGCTTCCACAGCATGAACAACCATTGGTTTTCCATCAACAACCTCTAGTAGCTTATTTACCGAGCCCATTCGGCGGGACTGACCAGCTGCCAGAACCACTGCTGCCACTTTAGGGGCCTGAGGTTTGACTTGCCCTCTTCTGGTTGCCTGTTCACGCGGCAAGGGTCGGGCGCTAATCTCGGCTAGTAGTCCACCGACTCCCATTCCCTTAACGTCATCTGGCATAAGGGGAATGTTAGCTGCAAAGCGTTGTAATACCCAATCAAAGCCATTCAACTTCGGAGAGCGAGCGCATCCCGGCAAACCAATCACCGGCTTCTCTGTAAGCGTGGCAAAGAGAATTAAATTTCCAGGATCCACAGGCATTCCAAAGTGTTGAATTTCGCCTCCAGCAAGTTCGATTCCCTTGGGAAGAGCATCTGACCGATCACAAATTGCTGATGCGCCAGCTATTAGAAAGATATCTGGTTTATATTTACCAGCTTCCTTGATGGCAGCTGAGATTGCTTCCGCATTATGATTACAACGAATTTCCCGAATTAAAGTACAGCCCGTGTCTTCAAGTCGGGCTGCAGTGATATCTACTGTTTTATTCAGAACGCTGGTCTTGATTGTTGCTAGAGTGGACTGAATCAAAATCGCCTTTTTGTGGGTGTAAGGAGCAACTTGAATCGCAGCGCTGCCTTTTTTGGCAAGCCCCTCTGCCTCAATGACAGCACTCTCTGGTGCAGCAAATGGAATAATCTTAACTGTTGCTGCCATTTGGCGTGGATCAACTGCTTCGTATTCTGGAAGGGTTGCGACAGTAATACTTTCATGAACTCTATTTATTTGGTCGATCTTCTTTTTATCGACCACAACGACACCGGGTTTGGAGGCGAAAAGATTAACTCTTCCGGTGAAAGCAGCGCTTGTCTTTAACCCAGGGCCTAACAAGGCCGCTGAAAGGCGTCGAGCTGCTTCATCCTCATGCACATCACCTTCTTCAAGCGTAGCAACAATGACGGTGTCTATCCCACTGTCAGTCAGTCTTGCACTGTCTTCAGTCGTTAAAAGCCTGCCCTTTTTGAACACACGTCCACTTACTTTTACGGAATGGGCAAGATAGGCCCCAGCCGCATCTGAAGCTGGACAGGGGCCAAATTTCATAACTTCGACCCTTTATAGAGATGCTGTATGGCTTCCGCGAGTATGGCGCACGCAATTTCTGCTGGCGCTCGTCCACCAAGATCTAAACCAACAGGTCCATTGATCCGCTTGAGAGTTTGGTCGTCAAAACCCAGTTCTCTTAGGCGATCGAGGCGTTTCCCATGTGATTTTCTACCTCCAAGTGCGCCAATGTAGAATGCCTTGGAATGAAGAGCGGCAGCGAGCGCTGGGTCGTCTATCTTCGGGTCGTGAGATAGCGTCACAACTGCTGTCCGGCTGTCTGGCGCGATTTTTGACATCGCATCGTCTGGCCAGTCATCCATCATTGTGACACCAGGAAAACGCTCGGCGGTTGCAAATGCTCCTCGGGGATCAATGACGGTTACATCGAATCCTGCGAGTGATGCCATTTGCGTCAATGGCTGAGTGATGTGTACCGCCCCTATAACAGCCATGCGGCGTGGAGGGTTGTGCACATGAATAAAATAGCGCTCTTCTCCATCAGTTATGAGGGCTGAATTATCTTGACGAATTGCTTCTTTAGCAGCCTCAATGATGGTTGAAGGGGCATTCAGATTGCCATTTTCGTGCTCATCAAAAATGACTGTTTCGCTTCCATCGGAAATACGAACGACGCGAGCGTGCGCCTCTCTTGCTTTCGCGTATTCAGCGAGTTTTCCAAGGGTTTCTGACTTCATTCGCCGACCCGCTCCACAAAAACTTCTACTTTGCCGCCACACGTAAGGCCTACTTCCCAGGCTTGTGTGTCACTAACCCCAAAATCTAGTAGACGAGGCTTTCCGTCCGAGATTGCATCAAGTGCCTCGGTAATCACGGCACCTTCAATGCAACCACCTGATACAGATCCGAGGAAAGAGCCATCAGAATTAACCACTAGTTGGGAGCCGATGCCACGAGGGCTCGATCCCCAAGTTGATACTACTGTTGCTACAGCTACGCCCTTGCCCTGCTCCCGCCACGACATGGCCTTCGCAATTATCTCATCGGATTCGGCTGGACCGATTTCACCTTTTAGTTCGGAAGTGTCTGCTGGCATTTCTTGTTTCCTTTCGTTTTAGGAGAGCTAAGGGCTGAAGCCAGCGCCTCCAGACTTTCTAAGTTATGTGTCGCGCGAAACTCATCAACATGCGGCAGAATTGTTCTGACCCCACGAGCCTTGGGCTCGAAACCATCATACCGCAAAAGTGGATTCAACCAGATAAGTCTTCGAGAAGATTTTCCAAGTCTTTCTATTGCTCTGTGGAGTGTATTTCCTTCCTCACGATCAAGGCCATCAGTTATTAGCAATACGATTGCAGTTTGCCCTAACAAACGCCGAGACCATTTTTGGTTAAAATCATTTAAACATTCACCGATGCGGGTGCCACCCTCCCAATCTTCGACTGACCGTGCCACTTGGTCGAGCGCTATATCCACATCGCGGTTTTTTAGCTGATTGGTGATATTGGTGAGGCGAGTGCCAAACACAAAACTCGAAACGCGTTCTCTGTCATTGGATAAGGCATGCAGAAAATGAAGCAGCATCCGAGAATAGTGGGCCATAGATCCAGAGATGTCGCAGATGGCTACAATTCGTGGAGGGCGTTTTCTTATTGTTTTTTTTGCTAAATCAATCCCGTCATGGCCGCTACGTAACTGAGAACGTAGGGTGGCGCGCATATCAATTAGGCGGCCTCTAGAATTGACCTTGAAGCGCCTAGAGGGAAAATCTGGAAACGATAAGCGTAGCCGAGCGATAGCGCGTTTTGCAGCTTCTGTCTCATCGGCTGACATGTCCTCGAAATCAATTTTCTTTAACTTTTCCTGCCCTGACCAAGCCAAATTTACATGGGTATCATCTGTCCCAAATTCGTTTGGATTATTTTCCAGTTCGTGGCCTCTTGAAGAAAAGGCTTGGGCTAGGCGTTTTGGAACCTTTTGCTTGGGCTCTTCTTTGCTTGTGTCTAGGTCATTTAAGGGAATTTTTATCCGAACTACTTTGTTTAAAAAATTTGAACTTCGCCAATACATTCGAAAGGCTTGATCAAAGATTTCCCGTTGGTCTGGACGGCTTACCAATGTTGCATGAAGTGCCCAATAAAACTGCTTTCTATCTGATATATCCACCGCTGTGGCAGCTTCAGTTGCAAGAAGGGCATGAGAGGGGCCCAGCGCCATGCCAGCCCTTCGAAGGATACGAACAAAATGCATTATTGCTTGAGGGAGGCGCCCTTCTTGAGTCAGAGGAGCGTCCAAGCTTGGTTTAGACATTGGAAGATACGGTGTTTAATTCTGCTTTTACTTCGTCGAGAAGGCGTTTGGCCTCAGTCCCAGACATTTTTTGAATGTCATCTTGATATTTTAGAAGAACCCCTATGCTATTTGAGATAGCAGTGGGATCCAACTCAGCCGCGTTCAGATGCACCAATGCGTCTGCCCAGTCGATGGTCTCTGCTACGCCTGGAGCCTTAAAAAGGTCCAAGCTTCTCAGTTTGTGAACGAAATTAACTATCTGTGTTGATAGTTCTAACGGGGTATTGGGTGCCTTCTCTGCGAGGATTTCCAGTTCTCTTTCTACGCTTGGATAATCAAGCCAATGGTAAATACATCTGCGCTTAAGAGCATCGTGGATTTCACGGGTCCTGTTAGAAGTAAGGATTACAATTGGAGGTATATCAGCTGCGATGGTTCCTATTTCGGGAACAGAAATCTGGAAGTCTGACAATGCTTCAAGAAGAAATGCTTCGAATGGCTCATCTGCCCGATCTAGTTCATCCACGAGTAGTATTGGCGGGCCTTCGGGTTGGGGGCGCAAAGCTTGAAGGATTGGCCGCTCAATTAGAAATTTTTCAGAAAAAATATCTTGTTCGAGATTTTTTTGAGTTGAATTACCGCTCGCCTCGGCTAGGCGAATTTGGATCATTTGGGCCTGATAATTCCACTCGTAAACCGCAGATGCTACATCAAGGCCCTCGTAGCACTGGAGGCGAATTAACTGCCGTCCCAGACTTGATGCTAGTACTTTTGCTACTTCTGTTTTCCCTACCCCAGCCTCACCTTCGAGAAAGAGCGGACGCCCCAACTTTAGGGACAGGAAAATAGCAGTCGCAATGCTCTCGTCAGCAATGTAACCCTCTTTTCGCAGAAGGCTTATGACTTCGGGTACATTTTCTGGAAGGTGTGAGTTCACTGCTATGGATATCCGGCTGAGACAATTCAGGATGAAGGTCTAGTATTGATCGGGTAACGATCTTCCGAAAGGTTTGCAAGTTGCAAGCGAGGTTGCTGGACGCCGCAGCATTTAAACCCCTCTTTCTTTAATCACCCTTACGGCCTAAATCAGGAGGTGGGTCATCACTTATACAACGCCTAGATTTTTGTGATTTGGTGCCTGACAAAGGAAATTGATATGGTTCGACTAACAAAAATTTATACTCGCGGCGGTGATAAGGGAATGACTTCCTTGGCCACCGGAGAGCGCAGGCCGAAGCATGATCTACGCATCAAAGCGAACGGCGCCGTTGACGAAGCAAACTCCTCTATCGGTGTTGCGCGTGTGCATGCAACCTCAGGCGTGCAAGCGCTGCTTGCTCGTATCCAAAATGACCTTTTTGACGTTGGTGCTGATTTAAGTACCCCAGAGGGCTTAGATGGTGCTTTGAGGGCTACGGATTCCCAAGTTGATAGGCTTGAGCAGGAAATCGATATCATTAACTCGCGTTTGGAGCCCCTGAACTCATTTGTGCTGCCTGGAGGAAGTCCTCTCGCGGCGAACCTTCATATGGCCAGAGCATTAGTCAGACGAGCGGAGAGGGTGGCAACTGAATTAGCTACTATTGAGGAGGTGAATCCATCGGCGCTCAAATATCTCAATCGTCTATCAGATTTACTTTTTCAGATGGCGCGCGATGCTAATGACTGTGGCCGCCAGGATGTTCTTTGGGTTCCAGGCGCTAATCGATAGTTGGTCTTAAACTTTCTGGTGTTTTTATTTCCATCTGATCTTCAGGTACAGGCTGCCATTACTGTCGAGTGCAGCGACTAGGAAAGGCAGCCTTCGAACAACCTGTATCTAATTTACATCTCGACGCCGCCATTTACTTGAAGAAGTTGGCCGTTCACGAAACCGCCATAGGGGCCGCATAAGTAAGCCACGAGTGCTGCAATGTCGTCGGACTCGCCAAGCCGGCCTACTGGAACATCTGCTAGCAATTTATCCAAGCTACCATGTGCTGCATTATCACCTTCACCAGGGAATGTCCCTGGGGAGATGACATTGGATGTAACGCCTTTTGGTCCAAATTCGCGAGCGAGAGCTTTTGTAAGGCCAACCACCGCGTGCTTTGACATGGTTACATGCGGCCGTCCTCCTGAACCGCGCTGAGCATTCATTCCGGTAAAGTTTATGATCCGACCCCAACCTGCCTCAATCATGCCTGGAAGGGCCGCGCGGGACAGCCAAACCGCGGCATAGGTATTAACGCGCATAACTTGGTCTAAATCAGTATCTGACATTTCTAGGAAGGGAGCCCCAGGCCTGATTGCAGCGTTGTGAATTAGAACGTCTATCCGTCCAAATTTCTTGATGGCACTTGCCGCCATTTCTTCTACTTGTGTTTGGTCACCACAATCCGCCATTGCTATCATTGCATCGGTGCCAGCAGCTCTGACTTCATCGGCTACCCGTTCACAATTCTTTTGATTTGAAGAACCGTTGATCACCACATTGAATCCCAAGGTGGCAAGATGGGCGGCACACCCTCTTCCAATATTGCGGCCAGATCCCGTGATTAATGCAGTCCTGTTACTTTTAGCCATGATTAGGCTGTCTCCTCAATGTCAATGTTAAGTTCTTCTATCATCATATCGCGCATGACAAATTTTTGTGGTTTGCCAGTGACGGTCATTGGTATTGTATCTTTGATACGAACATATCGCGGAATTTTATAGTGAGCGATTTGACCTTGGCAGAAGGCACGGATTGCTTCCTCATCAGGTGCAGGCTGCCCTGGCTTGGGCACTATCCACGCACAAACTTCCTCACCAAACTTTTTATCTGGGACGCCAAAAACTTGCACTTCCTGTACTGATGGATGTCGATAGAGGAATTCTTCAATTTCACGTGGGTACACATTCTCTCCACCTCGGATAAGCATGTCCTTCACACGACCAGTGATGTTACAATACCCCTCCTGATCGATGACGCCTAAATCACCCGTGTGCATCCACCCATCTTCGTCGATTGCTTCAGAAGTACGTGTAGGTTCGTTCCAATAGCCTTTCATGACGCAATAACCACGAGTGCAAAGTTCGCCTTGTTCTCCTGGAGCTACAGTGTTTCCGTCCGCGTCAATGATTTTCACCTCTGTATGAGGTTGAATGCGACCAACGGTAGAAACTCTCCGCTCCAAAGGGTCTTCGGTCGAGGTTTGGAAAGATACAGGGCTAGTCTCGGTCATTCCGTAAGCAATAGTAATATCTTTCAGGTTTAATTCATTTACGCACCGCTTCATTACTTCTATGGGGCAAGGCGCCCCAGCCATAACACCTGTCCGCAGTGCCTGGAGGTCAAGGTCCTGTATGTTGGGATGCTGCAGGCAAGCAACAAACATAGTTGGAACACCGTAAATTGACGTGCATTTTTCACTATCCACCGCAGACATTGTTGCTACAGGGTCAAATCCCTCGCTAGGAAATACCATTGCCGCACCCGTAGAGATGCATCCAAGTACGCCCATTACCATCCCAAAACAGTGATATAATGGTACGGGAATGCAAAGCCGGTCTGCCTCAGTAAAGTTTTGAGCGGCCACTACAAAGCGCCCATTATTCAAAATATTAATATGTGTAAGTGTGGCACCCTTTGGTGCTCCCGTCGTGCCGCTTGTGAATTGAATGTTAATAGGATCGTCTGGATCCAGGCGCTCGGAGATACGGTCGAGCTCTTGAGTTTCAATGTTTCGGCCAGAGTCTACCACGTCACTAAATTTTAGCATCCCAGGGACAGTTTCGTCGCCCATGCAAATAACTGCTTTTAGGTGTGGTAAGAGAGATGAGTTTAATGACCCAGGTTGTGAAGAAACTAACTCAGGGGCCAGTTCTTGTATCATCGAGACGTAGTTGCTGGTTTTGAATTCAGCGGCTGTTACAAGACAGGAGCATTCCACTTGGTTGAGCACGTACTCTACTTCTGCAAGTCTATAGGCGGGGTTAATTGTTACGAGTATCAGGCCTACTCGTGCGGTTGCAATTTGCGTTAGTAACCACTCGTGGCGATTGGGAGACCAAATGCCAACACGATCGCCAGGTTTAAGTCCGAGTTTTAAAAAACCTGCAGCAAGGGCGTCTGCTTCCCCGTCCAATTCTGCCCACGTGCGTCGTATTCCTTGTTCTGGGAATACTGCGGCATCTTTCTTTGGAAATTTTGAAACAGTTTCCTTAAATACCTCGGGGATCGTTTTCTGCCATAAATCAATATTGGTCGGACCAACTACGTGTGCCTTACCGTATCTAGGTGATAAACCATCAGCTTGCCCCTTATCTGAATACTCCATTGATGCCTCCGCAGTCCCAATATAACAAATCTAGCCATTTTGGGTGTTGTCGCGCTAGGGTTAGCATGATGCAAAAAGCCGTTATTGCCGCTATCGACTGGGGGACCTCCAGTTTTCGCTTCTGGTTGCTTGACCAAGCTGGTCTCCCTTTGGCGGAGGTTAGAAGTGATCAGGGTATGGCTTCGCTAAGGCCAGAAGATTACGGGCCCGTGCTTGAAGAAGCGTTAAATAAATCTAGCGCACCATTGAATATGCCGGTCCTGATTTGTGGAATGGCAGGCTCTGCGCAGGGGTGGCAGTCAGCCCCTTACGTTGATTTGCCGGCAAACTTATCCAAGCTTCATGAAGCAGCCTGCAAAATAGACGACATAGACCGCGACGTTCGGATACTGCCAGGCCTTGCACAGCGTATGCCCGAACGACCAGATGTGATGCGAGGTGAGGAGACCCTATTGCTCGGAGCAACACTTGCTCAAGGCGTTGAAGAGCGAACAGTTTGTCTGCCTGGAACACATTCAAAATGGGCACAAATTAGTGAAGGAGAGGTAAAGGGATTTGGAACCTCGATGACTGGTGAAATTTTTAGTTTGCTCGCAACCTCTTCAACGCTCAGTCACTTTACAGAAGTTCATCAAGAGGTCGCGAAAGATCCTCATTTCGTTGAAGCAGTGGCCGAAGGTCTAAGTTCGCCGGGAGATCTGATGCAAAAATTGTTTAGCGTGCGAGCTGGCCCATTGTTATTTGGTCAGCAGGTTGCGGAAGGCGCAACTGCTCGCCTTTCTGGTCTGCTTATTGGGACAGAAATCGCTGCGTTTGGAAAAAAACATGAGGAAATTCTTTTGGTTGCTGCAGGAAAACTTTCAGAAGCCTATGCAACAGCGTTGGATGTGGCGGGTATAAAATTTCAACAGGTGGATGCGGAGGTGCTCATTCGAGCTGGCTTGAGATATGCAGCAAGTTCTATTTGGCCAGAAAGATTTTCCCAATGAGCGCATGGAGCGATTTAGAGCCAAAGCTAATAGCAATTCTTAGAGGGGTAATGCCCGACGAGATAAGCCCAATTGCAGAGGGACTTATTGACGTAGGTTTTAGGGCTCTGGAGATCCCTTTGAATTCGCCTAACCCTTTTGTGTCTATTGAACGAGCTGTTCGCGTTGCTGAAGGTGCTGACTGCCTTATCGGTGCCGGCACTGTATTATCGCTACAGGACGCGAGGAGGGTTAATGATTTAGGGGGTAATCTGGTCGTTGCACCCAATTGTAATCCTGAGGTGATTAAAGAGAGTGTATCGATGGGTATGACTACGGTACCTGGCGTTTTCACAGCTACAGAGGCATTGGCAGCCCTTTCTTCAGGTGCTCACGCGTTAAAATTTTTTCCAGCCTCACTCTTAGGGCCCGATGGCATCAAGGCAATTTCAGCTGTTTTACCCTCGGAAACCGACATTATAGCTGTTGGTGGCGTTTCCGACTCAGATTTTGCGGGCTATAGAGCAGCAGGTGTTATGGGCTTTGGTCTTGGCTCAAGTCTCTTCAAGCCTGGCGATTTAATTGTTGATGTTATTTCGCGTGGCAGATCAGCCATAGCGAACTACAGTTCTGGAGAATGCAGTTGATTGATCTTTTACAAGTCGCGACTTTGCCGCCAGCGCTCATAGAGCGCTTATCGGAAAACTACCAAATTCATCAGTGTGTAGACGGTGCTGGAGCAGATGAGCTTCTTGAAAAGGTAGGGCCAAATATTCGTGGTATTCTTGCAGGAGGCACTCAAGGTCCTGATGCAAACTTAATTGGAAGCTTACCAAATCTTGAAATTATCGCATCCCATAGTGTTGGTTTTGATGCGACGGATGTAGTGGCGGCTCAGTCGCGTGGAGTATTAGTTACTCATACGCCCGAAGTGCTAACAGGCGATGTTGCTGATCTTGCAATGACATTAATCTTAATGGTGACCCGGAGGGTAGGGGAATCAGAGCGGTTTTTGCGCCGAGGTGAGTGGCTGAAAAAACGCATGGACTTTGGGGTCACAGTTAAGGGGCGTACTTTGGGTATCTTGGGCCTTGGCCGCATAGGTAAGGCCGTTGCCAGGCGGGCTGAGGTTTTTGGACTGAATATCGCCTTCCACGACATTCAGCCAATGGGCGATCTTCCATATCGCCACTATCCTACGCTTACAGATTTGGCTGACGCTAGCGATATTTTGCTAGTAGCTTGCGAAGGCGGGCCTGCTAACAGAGGTCTTGTGGATGCGAGTATTCTGAAGTCCTTAGGTTCCAAAGGATATATAGTTAATACGGCGCGTGGTCCGATTGTTAACCAAAAGGACTTAATTGAAGCTCTCAAATCAGGTGTAATTGCGGGTGCTGGTCTGGACGTTTTTGATGGGGAGCCGACAGTACCAGACGAGCTGTTAGAAATGGAAAACGTGGTGTTGACCCCTCACATCGCTAGTTCGACCCATGAAACTCGCAGAGCTATGGCCGATCTCGTAATAGCTAACCTTGACGCGCATTTTTCAGGTAAGCCAGTGTTGACGCCTGTACCACCTCAGGTCTCTTAAGGAAGAATAAATGGCGCATCGTTACAGTGGTGTTTGGCCAGTTGCCCCAACACCTTTTCATGAAAATGGATCCCTTGATCTTGATGGCATGAAGAGGGTCATAGATTGCATGATTGACCAGAAGGTTGACGGGATCTGTATCTTGGCTAATTTTTCTGAGCAGTTTTTGCTAAGTGACGATGAGCGCGCGACCCTAACGCGCCTCTGTTTGGAGCACGCATCAGGGCGCGTGCCAATTATCGTTACAGCATCTCACTTCTCAACGGGCGTAGTGGAAGCTAGGGCCCGAGAGGCGGCGGCAATGGGTGCAGCGATGCTAATGTTAATGCCGCCATATCATGGAGCTCTTCTGAGGGCAGATGAGGAAGGGATAATTGAGCATTTTGCCTGTGCTTCTGATGCTGGAAACATCCCGATTATGGTTCAGGATGCCCCGATTTCTGGTGTAAACTTATCCGTCTCTCTTATGGTTCGGATGGCACGGGAAATTGAACAGGTTAAACTCTTCAAAATCGAAACTCCTGGCACAGCAGCCAAGCTTCGTGCCCTAATTGAAGCCGGTGGTGAAGCAATTGAGGGTCCTTTTGACGGAGAGGAAGCTATTACTCTGATGGCAGACATGGATGCTGGAGCGACCGGTTCTATGACTTCAGCAACTCTTCCTGATCTAATTCGCCCCTCAATCATATCGCACCTAGAAGGCAGGCGTGATGAGGCGAGAATAATCTATAAAGAATTACTACCTCTTATAAATTTTGAAAATCGTCAGTGTGGCTGGCGCTCTACAAAAGCGGTAATGCAGGCAGGTAATGTATTTAAGTCTGACTATGTCCGTCATCCAACGAGGCCTTTACATCCAAGCACAAAGGCGGAACTTTTGGAGTTGGCAAGGGAAGCTAACCCAATAGCGCTTAGTTGGGGGCTTTAATTAACGCTTATTAAGCTTTGATTATTTCCCCGTGCGAATTGTTCGTTGGCAGCGCTAGGTTAATGATTAAGGGGGCGACTGCGGCAGGCAACTGGAGTTGTGAAGGGTCTTCGCCGGGAAAGGCTTCCGCTCTAAGTCCAGTTCGCATGACACCAGGATCAATCAAATTTACTCTCAGTTTAGTGTGCTCTACCTCTCGTGCCCAGCAGGCAACCATAGCCTGCAGAGCACTTTTACTGGCGGCGTAAGGCGCCCAAAAGGGTTCTCCTTTCTCGGCTATACCGCAAGTAGTGATAATTGCACGGCCTGAATTAGATTGTTGAAGAAGAGCCTCAAAATTCCGAATTAAACGCCAGTTTGCAGTCAGGTTTGATGCTATTATTCGTTCAAAAAGTTCTGGGGTGAAGTGAGAAATAGGAGATAGCTGACCAAGAATGGCTGCTGTTTGTACCAGGATGTCCAGACGCCCATATCTTTCCGCGACGCCAATTGCGAGCCTGTCTTGAGCTTCGCCATCGAGAAGGTCGACAGGCGCTATAACTGCTTTACCGCCAGCAGCACTGATTTTGTCGTGTATTTCCTCTAGCGCACCCTGCGTCCGAGCTACAAGCAGTACTTCTGCTCCTGAGTTTGCTAAAGCTTCAGCTGTTGCGGCGCCAAGCCCTCTGGATGCGCCAGCAACAAGCGCCACCAGGCCAGTAAGGGGTTTTTGTTCTGTCATTCTGCGGCCTGTTCTATGGGTAAGCCACTTGATGCACCAATAAGCCCTTCATCTTGATCAACAAGTCGACTTGGGTATTCGCCTGTGAAACAAGCATCACAATATTGTGGTTGTTCAGTTTTCCTGCCAGTGGGTTCTCCCATCGCACGATAAAGGCCATCTAGGGATACAAAAGCCAAACTGTCGGCTTTTATTTGTTTAGCCATCTCGTCTAATGAGTACCGGGCTGCCAGCAGCTCTGACCGGTCTGGTGTATCAATGCCATAGAAGCAGGGATTAGTAGTAGGTGGGCTGGAGATGCGCATATGGACTTCAGCTGCTCCAGCCCTGCGCACTAAGTCAACGATCTTTGCCGAAGTGGTACCGCGCACAATTGAGTCATCAACCAATACCACCCTCTTGCCCTTAAGGACGCCTCCATTTGCGCTGTGTTTCATGCGGACCCCGAGGTCGCGGATAGATTGTGTGGGTTGGATGAATGTGCGTCCCACATAGTGGCTTCTAATAATACCAAGCTCAAACGGCACATTTGCCTCTGTTGCATAACCAATTGCCGCTGGCACTCCAGAGTCTGGCACTGGTACTACAACATCAGCACCGTTAGCTGGATGAGACTCTTCCGCGAGTTCTTTCCCAATGAGTTTCCGTGTTTCGTAAACTGAACGACCGCCAATCACGCTATCGGGACGAGCAAAGTAGATATGCTCAAAAATACACGGCTTTGGCACGGCAGGTGGAAATGGGTTTAGGCTAGTAATTCCATTATCATCTATGACAACCATTTCACCTGGATTTAATTCTCGCACAAATTCGGCGCCTAACAGATCAAACGCGCAACTTTCACTAGCTAGTACGTAGGCGTCCCCGCCACCGACTGCTTGGCCAACGATACGGCCCAGAGCTAATGGGCGAACGCCCATAGGATCACGGACACCAATCAGCTTTTTGGGGCTAAGTGCTACTAGAGAGTAGGCTCCGTCCATTTGTGTCAACGCATCAACTACTCTTTCCGCCAGAGTGGAACGCACGCTTCGGGCAATAAGGTGAATTATGACCTCAGTATCGCTGGACGACTGGAAGATAGAGCCTTCTGCTACTAAACGATGACGGATCTTTAAAGCGTTGGTTAAATTGCCATTATGAGCAACAGCAAAACCTCCGAAAGCAAATTCAGCAAACATTGGCTGAATATTACTTGTCATATCCTCGCCGGTTGTGGCGTAGCGATTGTGGCCTATCGCACCGCCACCTTTTAGCCCCTCAATCCTCTCTGGAGAGCCAAAAACGCGTTCCACATGTCCGCGGCCTTTTCGAGAATAAAAGCGCCCTTCTGAGCGGTCATGAGATACGATGCCGCTTGCCTCTTGTCCCCGGTGTTGAAGGGCGTGCAAGCCCAGGGCTGCTAGCTTAGCTGCCCCTACAGCATTCCAAACTCCCACAATTGCACATTCTTCATGCAGCTTGTCGTCGTCAGCATACTTGGGGCGGCGCGCGTTAAGCATCAGATTTGTCTCCTGCGAACAAGCTCATTTTGCATCTCGAATTAGCTGGTCCATTGCGTTGCGTTCTTTAGCGT
The DNA here is from genome assembly GCA_008081395.1 of Rhodospirillales bacterium. Taxonomy (GTDB): domain Bacteria; phylum Pseudomonadota; class Alphaproteobacteria; order Bin95; family Bin95; genus VMCJ01. Next base: position 40,512 of record VMCJ01000026.1, read on the forward strand.
TGTAGCCGCTCTCGTCATTTTTTTTCTTAGTAATCGCTTTAGGTGCAATTAAACCCTCAAGCAATTTGTTGTCAGCTGTCTCTTTCGCGTTATCAGCAGCGTCTTGGCCTTTCGCTCGCCATTCTTCGGGCAGGGCTTGCTCAAGCATTGCTGATGCTTCTTTAATCAAAGGCATTGTTTTTGCCTCAGTTATCCATTCGGGATGGTCGCGTTCAGGAATTGTCCACGCAAGCGCTAGATAAGCCACCACCACAATAATTGCACCGCGAGCCAGGCCAAACATAAGGCCTAAAGATCGATTGATTGCTCCCAGACCGTCACCACTCTCAAATGCACGAGAGATTGCGCGGCTTACTATTGCAAGAATCAGAAACGTTCCAATGAATAACAGTGCGCCAGCTGCGGCATCAGCTACTAGAGGGGACGGTATGTAGAGACCAACAGGTTCTCGAGCCAATGAGTAAAAAGCAACTGAGCTTGAGCTTGCTCCGATCCAGACGCCAATTCCAAGTACCTCGCGGAGAAGCCCGTGCATAAATGCAAGAACCCCGCTTAGCAGAACTATTGCGGCAACAATCAAGTCAAGGGTGTGGAGGTCGCTATACATTGGCTCCGAATCGATTGTTAGTCATCGTAGCGATCGGTCCAATCTGATGTTTTCGGAGCTTTAAGCAAGGGCTGCGCTGCAATCAATTGAACTAATTTATCTATTCTATTGATTTTAGTGATACGGAGCTTCGAGGATTTGGCATCACCAGGTACCGCTGCTTCGCTAAAACCAAGGCGTTCAGCTTCATCTAGGCGGGATTTTGCTTGAGGCGCGGGGCGTACTTCACCAGATAAAGCGAGTTCCCCATAGAAAACTGACTCATTTGGAACTGGTCGCTCTAATAATGCAGAAACAAGGGCAGCGGCTGCGGCTAGATCTGCCGCCGGCTCCTCTAGTTTTAATCCACCAGCAACCGATAAGAACACATCCCGTCCAGAAAAGGGTAGGCCTGCACGACTTTCTAGAACGGCTAGTGTCATGGCTAATCGCGCTGAGTCCCAGCCAACCACAGCACGTCTGGGAGAGGCAGGACTAGGGTTTCCTACTAGGGCTTGAACCTCAACTAATAGAGGCCGTGCTCCGCGGAACCCAGCGAAAACCGCTGCGCCAGTTACAGGATCTCGGTCTTGGCGCTCTGCTAGGAATAGAGTGGATGGATTAGGTACTTCCTTGAGGCCTAGCCCTGTCATTTCGAACACACCTAGCGCATCTGCTGGTCCAAATCGGTTCTTAACGGCGCGAAGTATCCGGTAGTGTTGGCTTGAGTCGCCTTCAAAATAAAGGACGGCATCAACCATGTGTTCGAGTACACGTGGGCCTGCGATAGCCCCATCCTTGGTGACGTGCCCAACCAGGATAAGAGCAGCATTAGACTGTTTGGCAGCTGTGATTAAAACCTGCGCCGATGCCCGAACTTGAGCCACAGACCCAGGCGCTGACTCTACGCCTTCTGCATACATCGTTTGGATTGAGTCTATTACAATTAGTTTTAAGCCTCTGTTGGCTTTAATTGTTGCTGCAGCAGCATCTGCTGAAGTGGCGGTTGCAAGTCCAACGGCTGCATTAGCCAGTCCAAGTCGTTCAGCGCGTCCACGGATCTGGTCAATCCCTTCTTCGCCAGAGACATACACGACTTCATGCCCACCATTTGCTACACCACCAAGTGCTTGCAGTAAGAGGGTTGATTTGCCAATTCCAGGATCACCTCCCAAGAGCACCGCACCCCCTGCCACCAGACCGCCGCCGAGAGCGCGGTCAAGCTCATGGATTCCCGTCGATGTTCTTGGCTGTGGAGGAGTGCCGCCTGTTAGTTGTTCCAGAGCAAGTGGTGGAGTTCGAAGTTTAGCTCGTGCTGCGGTTGCCTTTGTCCCGCCGATGGGTGCTGCACTCGCTGTGCCCACTTCTTCAACAATAGAGTTCCATGCCTCGCAAGCCTCACACTTGCCGGACCAGCGTCCTGACACAGAACCGCAAGATTGGCATACATAGCGAGAAGAGCTTCGCGCCATGTCCCTATTGCCGAATTGTCATTTGAATAGGGCCCTCTCCGCGGCCATGAACAAATTGGTCGACATAGTCGTTCCCGGGATTGTCGAGATTGCTGACCGGCTCATGCCAAATGATCTGGCCTTGGTATAGCATCGCGACTTTATCCGCGATTGTGCGCGCGCTTCTCATATCATGAGTAATGGTAACTGCTGTTGCTCCAAGATCTCGCACACAAGAAATAATAAGTTGGTTGATAACATCACTCATGATGGGATCAAGACCGGTCGTCGGCTCGTCAAAAAAGATGATTTCGGGCTCATCTATGATTGCTCGCGCTAAAGCAACACGCTTTTGCATGCCGCCAGATAATTCTGATGGGGAAAGGTCAGCGACCGTTTTATCAAGTCCCACTCGCCCCAGCACCTCTATTGCGCGAGATCGAGCTGTGGTGCCTCTAGCAGAGCCCGTCTGCATTAAACCGAAGGCAACATTTTCCCAAACGGAAATACTGTCAAAAAGAGCACCTCCTTGAAACAGCATGCCAATTTTTGAATTGATGGCCTCCCGCTCGTGGGAAGAGCAGCCAACGATATTTTGGCTATCAACTATGACTTCACCACTATCTGGTTTTGTAATTCCCAGGACAGATTTGATTAGTACAGACTTACCTGAGCCTGACCCTCCAATGACGACTAAGGACTCGCCTTCCAGAACATTTAAATTGATGCCTCGAAGAACTTGCTTCTCTGCAAATGCCAAATGGACGTCGCGCCAAACAATTTTCGACTTATCAATCATTTGGAGAAGAAGCTCTCGGTAATTACGTAATTTGCTACCAGGATAAGAATAGCAGAAGAAACAACAGCGTTGGTGGTTGCTATTCCAACCCCTTGTGCTCCCCCGCGGCTCATATATCCGTGGTAACAACCCATGAGCGTCACAATAAAACCAAAGACTGCAGCTTTAACCAACCCTGAAACTACATCCAAAGTTTCAATAAAATTCCAAGTTTGCTCGATATATCCAACGGCATTGAAGCCTAGTCTGTATACACCAACAAGATAGCCGCCCATCACTCCTATGATATCTCCTATAAGCACCAGAATGGGGAGCATGGTTAAGCCGGCAATTATTCTCGGAACAACTAGATATTTCATTGGATGCGTCGAAAGGGTTGAAAGCGCATCGATCTGTTCTGTCACGCGCATGGTGCCAATTTCGGCAGCCATAGACGCTCCGATGCGGCCTGCAACCATTAGGCCGGCTAATACTGGAGCGAGTTCCCGCGTCATTGAAAGAACAACGACATTCGCAACCGCACTTTCAGCCGAAAATCTTGCAAAGCCAGTGTAGCTTTGAAGTGCGAGAACCATTCCGGAAAACAGTGTTGTGAGTGCAACTACAGGTAAGCAGTAGAAACCAACTTCTATCAACTGGCGAAGTATTTGCTTGCCATAAAAAGGAGGGCGAAGACAATGCGATAGTCCACTGCCAGCGAAAGCTGCTACCCGACCTGTAGCGGCTAGAAAAGTTAGTACAACGCTTCCTATGCCGGAAAATAACTTCATATCGCACCCTCATAGTTTCGGGCGTACCGGCGGCCAATACTCGTGAGAATTTCATAACCAATTGTGCCAGCAGAGGTTGCGAGTTCATCTGCTGACTGTTTCTCGCCGATAATCTCTGCGTAAGTAGTTTTATCCAGCAATCTTTCGGGTATGTGGCTCACGTCAACCGCAATCAAATCCATTGATACTCGCCCTATGATAGGCGCTGGTTCATTACAAATGAAGACATTGCCGACTCCACTTAAAGATCGAGTTAGTCCGTCCGCATATCCTGCGCCAAGCGTAGCTATCACAGAGCCCGCTTTAGCTATTGCAGTCGCTCCATACCCGACACTTTCCTGTCGGGTTAATCTTCGGATCTGAAGGATCCGCACATTTAGTGTTACTACCCGCTGCATTGGGTTGAGTCTATCTGGTGTTGGGTTGAGGCCATAAAGTGCCATGCCTGGCCTGACAGAGTTCTGGAGAAATGATCCCCCCATGAAAATACCGCTAGAATTGGCAAGGCTTCTGCGCATAGCTGAAGGTATTCCGCTAGTTGCCTTTTCAAAACGATCGAGTTGAATTTTGTTCATGTGATGAGAAGGTTCATCCGCACAGGCCAAATGGCTTGAAAATTCCTCGACTTTTGATTGTTCTTCAGAGCTCAAGTCGCGCCACATTCCGTCTATCGATGTGTCATCAAACCCCAGCCGTGTAATTCCAGTATCGAAGTGAAGATTGGCTTTAGGAGGATTGATTGTTTCCTTCCAATAGCCCAGCGCCTCCTCATTGTTGAGTGTAACTACAAGTTCAGCAGCAGTAGCCGCTTTGAGTCCCTCTGGTAACGTGGGGGATAGAACAACAATTTCCGCATTGGGCAGTATCTGCCTTAGTTCCAGCCCTTCATCAATTTGAGCAACATAGAAACGCCGAGCGCCAATTTCCCAAAGAGATTGTGCCACTTGAGTGATGCCAAGGCCGTAGGCATTTGATTTTACTACCGCCCCTGTCTCTGCAGGATTTGATAGGCTAGCAAGTAATTTCCAATTCGCTTGAATGGCGGCAAGATCAACGGTGAGAACACCGGACGCTTGATTAGAAGTCAGGGTAGTCGCCGCCATGGGTTTCAAGATCACTAAACTTAGTCCGAGCGCCGTCGAATGCTAGTTCAACCTTATCTGTTGGTCCATGCCTTTGCTTGGCAATTATAACTTCGGCCTTTCCATGCACGCGCTCCATTTCGGACTGCCATTGTACATGTTCTTCAGAACCTTCAGGCGGTTCTTTGCGCTGCAGATAATAGTCATCACGGTAGATGAACATTACTACGTCAGCGTCCTGTTCAATCGAACCAGACTCTCGAAGATCAGCAAGCTGGGGGCGTTTATCTTCCCGCTGTTCAACAGCTCTAGAAAGCTGGGACAGAGCTAGAACAGGAACGTTTAATTCTTTGGCAATAGCCTTAAGGCCTCGTGTAATCTCTGAAATTTCCTGAACGCGATTGTCAGTCCGAACTGTTCGAGGCGGCTGCATTAGCTGCAGATAGTCTACAACGATAAGGTCTAGTCGTTTTTCAGTGCGGAGAAGGCGTCTGGCCCGGGTTCGTAAAGACGTAATGCTAATTGCTGGAGTGTCATCCATGAAAATACCAAGGCGTGCTAAATCTTCTGACGCCTGAAAGACCTTATCAAAATCATGCTGATCAATTTCGCCTCTTCTGATTTTATCAGACGGAACCCCTGTCTCCTCGGCAAGGATGCGAAGGGCAAGTTGCTCTGATGACATCTCCAGGGAGAAAAGCGCTATCACATGCCCGCGCTGTTTTTCGCCATCCAAAACTTGAGCTTTTGCGGCGTTGAAAGCGATGTTGACTGCGAGTGAACTCTTTCCCATGCCCGGTCTGCCGGCGAGGATTAAGAGGTCTGACTTTTGAAGGCCACCAAGAAGTTCATTGAGACGCCGAAACCCTGTGGGAGTGCCGGTTAACTTGCCCTCCCGAGCGAACGCACTTTCAGCCATTTCAATCGCAGCAGCTAAGGTATTGCCGAAAGACTGAAATCCGGCATCCACTTTTCCAGTTTCCGCCAACTCGAAAAGGCGCTGTTCAGTGGTTTCTATTAGGACTTCACCATCTAACTCTGGGTCTGCCCCATAAGCTTCGTTGACTGTATCTGTACCAATTTCAATTAGCTGCCGGCGTATGTGCAGATCATGCACAAGGCGGGCGTAGTCTGCAGCATCAATTATATTTGCAGCGCCTGCGGCCAATTCTGCCAGGTATCTGGCCCCACCAAGGTCTGATAGCGTTTCATCGTTTTCGAATTGGCGGCGTAGCGTTGTTGGGGTAGCCTGACGGCCGGCTTCGACCAGACGCTGCATTGCTGAGAATATGCGCTGATGAGCAGCGTCTGCGAATGAATCAGCGTCAATTATGTCTGCAACTCGATCGAATGCACTGTTGTTCACTAGGAGAGTGCCAAGCAGCGCCATTTCCACTTCCACGTCAGCGGGAAGAGAGCGAGCAGGAGTTATCTCTTCGGGTCCCGAAGGAGAAATTGAGGCTATTTCAAGGACGTCATTCATAGGCCGCACTCTACTTGTAGGGACGTTGGGTGCAATGTCACTTTTTTGTTTAAACGAGTGGAAAACGGGGATTGAATTGTAAAAGCCTTTGATTTTTCTGCAGCAATCGCCATAACTAAGCGAATCTCATCACTTCGGTTTAGTGATTTGCCTTACATCGCGTCTTGTCTGTGGTGTATGGAAATACCTGTTTTGAAAAATCTCACCTCTCCAAGAAGGAGTGCCTACCTGATGCCCGGTCCATTAATGCCTCAGGCGACTGCAGTCTGGTTAATTGATAACACTACGCTGACCTTTGAGCAGGTTGGTGAGTTTTGCAGCTTGCACCCGTTAGAAGTACAGGCACTGGCTGATGGTGATATTGGTCAAGGCATCAAGGGTCGTGATCCGCTTGCTTCCGGCGAGCTTTCGCGAGATTTGATTAAGGCTTGTGAGGAAGATCCGTCTAAAAAATTGATGCTCTCGAAGCTCGATGTTCCGCGTGCCGCGGAACGTACAAAAGGACCACGCTACACTCCTGTAGCAAAGCGTCAGGATAAACCTGATGGCATTGCTTGGATTGTGCGAAATCATTCTGAGCTCGCGGACTCTCAGATAGTGCGCCTTATCGGAACAACCAAAACGACGATAGCGGCGGTTCGAGACCGCACGCATTGGAATAGCGCTAATATCCATGCTCGGCATCCGGTCGACCTAGGGCTCTGCACGTATATGGATCTCTCAACTGCTGTTGAAAAAGCGCGCTCTAAGCTTTCAAGTGAAGACCGGGAATCATTAGAGGCTAAAGATCGTGCGAGAATGGAAGCGTCCTCCACATCAGAAGAAGACGCAAAGAAAGCTCCTTCGATTGAGGATCTTTTCCGGCACTAGTACTTAGCTGATAGACACTTTTTAAAAATTCGCTCCAAAAAAAGTGTTGAATGATACGTTCAGCCTCTGGGATCTAGATGGATTTTTAGATCTCAGCTTGCTGAACTTTCTTCATTAGTTCATGCAGTAGCAGGCAACGGTGTTGCTAATTATTGACCGTTTGCGACTAAGTTTTGATAAACTATCGACTCGTCCATAGTTTCAAAGCGAACCATCAGCCATGTCGAAATCTACTAGCCCTTATGACTTTCACCTCGATCGTAATCTTGCCAATTTTGAGCCGCTATCGCCCCTGCAATTCTTAGAGCGTGCAGCTTGGACTTTCCCAAACAAGACTGCTGTTATTCATGGAGCTTTAGAGAGGACCTGGGGAGAAACCCGCGCGCGGTGTCATAAACTGGCAGATGCACTGGTTAAAAGAGGTATTGGGAAAGGCGACACTGTCGCTGTCCTTGCTGCGAATACGCCTGAAATGATGGAATTACATTTTGGAGTTCCACTCACTGGCGCTGTTATTAACACTATCAACACTCGGCTCGATGCAGGAATTATTGGTTTCATTCTTGATCACGGTGAAGCAAGTGCAGTGTTTGTAGATCGTGAGTTTTCAGAAACGATGGCTGAAGCTTTGAAGATAGCTAAAGTCCAGCCGTTCGTTATTGATATCGATGATCCTGAGTTTGAAGGGCCTGGAAGTTGTATCGGGGAGATGAATTTCGAAGCATTTCTAGCGTCCGGTGATGAAAATTATCCGTACCGCGCTCCAGCGGACGAGTGGGACGCAATTTCCCTAAATTATACTTCTGGGACAACTGGGGATCCTAAGGGTGTGGTCTACTCTCATCGCGGCGCTTATTTGGCTTCAATGTGCAATGCGCTGACTTGGTCTATGCCTCAGCAACCTGTCTACCTTTGGACGCTTCCAATGTTCCATTGTAATGGCTGGTGTTTTCCATGGGCGTTAGCCTTGCAAGCAGGTGTAAACGTTTGCTTGCGGCAAGTTCGTGCTGGCGCAATTTTTGATGCTATAGCCAAGCACAAAGTTGACCACATGTGTGGTGCTCCAATTGTTCTGAATTTGATAGCCAATGCCAAACCTTCAGAAAAAAAGACCTTTGATCATGTGGTTAAAGTCATGACAGCCGCAGCTCCTCCGCCGCCATCCACACTTGAGGCGATGGAAAGAGAAGGCTTTGATGTTCTTCACGTTTACGGTCTAACAGAAACCTATGGTCCGAGTGTGGTTTGCGCTTGGCATGATGAGTGGAATGAGCTCGCACCTGCTGATAAGGCCGCTGTGAAGGCGAGGCAGGGGGTTCGTTATGCAGCACTAGATGATTTGAGTGTCCGTGATCCTGAAACAATGGAGGTTGTTCCCGACGATGGCGAAACAATCGCCGAAGTGATGATGCGCGGTAACATCGTCATGAAAGGCTATCTTAAGAATCCTGGCTCGACTGATGCAGCCTTTAAAGGGGGCTGGTTTCATTCCGGCGACCTCGGGGTTATGCATGATGATGGTTATATTGCCCTCAAAGACCGCTCCAAAGACATTATTATCTCTGGTGGAGAAAATATCTCTTCAGTGGAGGTGGAGCAGACACTTTACCGCCATCCCGCTGTATCAGAGGCAGCTGTTGTAGCGCGACCAGATGAACGCTGGGGGGAAACTCCATGCGCCTTTTTAGAGATAAAAGATGGAGCAAATGAACCTTCTGAGGATGAGGTTATTCAATTCTGCCGTGATAATATGGCTAGTTTTAAAGTCCCAAAGCGCGTGGTTTTCGGGCCGCTTCCAAAGACTTCCACTGGAAAGGTGCAAAAGTTTGTTTTGCGAGAGAGAGCAAAAGATCTTTGATCCCGATCTAAACTACACCTTTCGCTTTTAAATCTAGTACTTGCTCGGCACTAAAGCCCAAAAGGTCTTCGAGCACGCTTTTATTTGCATTTCCAAGTGCAGGACCCAAGTTCATGACCTTTCCTGGTGTGCGTGAAAGCCTTGGTATGACGGCAGGAATTGTAACTTGTCCAGCTTCCGGGTCGTTGATCGTTTCTAAATTGCCCCGTGTCTGAAAGTGCGGATCATCGAAGATTTCATTTATTGCGTTGACAGCTCCTATTGGAACTTCATTTTCCACGCAGATTTCTATCACCTGGTCTCTCGCCATTGACCCGGTCCACTTTGAGACGAGGTCTTCTACCGTATCCCTTTCAGCTAATCGCTGGGCTGAGGTTGCATATGTTTCGGATGATGAAAGTTCTGCCTTCCCCATGGCTCGAGCTAAACGTTCAAACATTTTGTCGGAGGTGCAGGCAATAGCAACCCATCTGTCGTCGCCACATTTAAAGTGACCGTGGGGACACGCATTGACTGTGCTTATTCCTTCCCGGCCACGCACAAACCCTGTGGCTGCGTAAGCTGGCGCCAACTCATCGAGAGCACGAAAAACACTTTCATAAAGTGCTAGGTCAATTTCTTGACCCTGGCCTGATTTGTCCCGTTCTTTTAACGCAAGCAGAATTCCAATAGCGCCGTACATACCGGTCATGTAGTCACCGAGTGAGGTCGAACCTGGTGTAACAGGTGGTCCATCAGGCATCCCTGCAAGATGCGTAAGCCCTCCAAAGGCATGAGCGATCCTGGCGAACCCAGGACGGGTTTTATAAGGCCCTGTTTGGCCGTAACCAGAAACGCGCATCAGGATGATTTTTGGATTTATTTTGGACAGCACATCATAGCCTAGACCCCATTTTTCTAAGGTGCCTGGGCGAAAGTTTTCCGTTACGACGTCTGCTTCTGCTACAAGGCGCTTAAATATCTCTGCGCCCTCAGATGTTTTGAGGTTTAGCGTTAAAGAGCGCTTGTTCCGTGCCTCAGTAAGCCAAGCTAAGGTCGAGTCCTCGCGTTGAGATTTTGTTCCGTAACGTCTCCAGGGATCACCAGCTCCAGGCTGTTCAATTTTTATGACATCAGCTCCGAACTCACCCAGAATAGCTGCAGCCATAGGCGCTGCGATAAACGTTGCTATATCAAGAACTCTTGTGCCGGCCATAGGCATTGCGGGCATAGGTGTTTCCATCATTGGGTCCTTGGAAAATAATTTTTACTACTTTGGCAATTTCCAGTGCAGCCCGCAGTATTAGCTGGCGCGGCGCAACAAATTGGTTTTCAACAATAGCCGAATAAGTGACTGCCGTTACTCTTTTAACGCTTCAGGTCCTAACAAAGCTTCTCGGAAACGTGCCATGCCAATAACGCCATTTCTGATAGGCATCTGAACGGGTGGCATATTTGCGGTGATCTCTACTAAGCCAAACACTGGTCCTGGCCCGTTCATTACCAGGTCGCGCAGTTCATCAATTCCAGCATCGTCATTAACTCTACGCACGGTTTGGAAGCCTGATGCGGCTGCAACCCCCGCTAGATCAAGGTTAACGCCAGTATGACTAATCTGTCCCCCTGTTTCACCAAAGCGACCATTGTCTAAGCAGACAACTGACAGATTATCCGGTTTGCGCCATCCGATAGTTGCTAGAGCCCACATGCCCATTGCAAGCTCGGCGTCACCAACTAGTGCAACAACACGCTTGTTTGGTTGAGCGGTAGCGAGACCGAGGGCAGTTGGTGTAGCACTGCCCATCGCTCCAAGAAGATAGAAATTTAGAGGTGTTTCGCCGGCTGTTTCGGCATCCCAAATTGCAGATCCCAATCCAGCAACGATCAGAAGATCGGGGCTGCGTTCTGCGAGGAGACGGTGAACAGCACCGCGGCGCTCAAGTCGGTTTTGCGATCCCGTGGTCATCTTTAGCGCCTCCTAAAATACTTTAGCGCCAGTAGCGCGCTGAGAAATAAGCGTGAACACGGGTAGGTATGAATTAAACGCTAATCTGCCACTTGCCTCAGTGACTGGGATGACGTCAGCAGGAGTTTCTGCCCTGTTCACTACGATATTGGCAGCTTCAAGCATTCGAGGAATCGACTGACCCATAGGTGTTTGCCATCCGTTAAACTCGCCCCATTCACCTCGCATGGTTGCGATAGCAAAAAACGGAGCGCCAGTGGAATGGACTAAGCCAAGCGCATTAATTGCATTGCCAATTCCGCTTGATTGCATCAATACGCAGGAGCGCCGGCCACCTAGCCATGCGCCAACGCACACCCCAACAGACTCAAATTCGTTCACCAATGGAAAACAATCTATTTCCGGGTCCGCTAAGCAACGGTCAATAAGCTTTGCGTGCCCAGCGTCTGGCACATAGACCACTTGTGAAATCTTTAAAGCTTTAATGGAATCATACAGCTGGTCTTTCCAGCCGGCGTCTACAGCTTCGACCATAATTTTTTCCTCTATTCGGCGGGGGTGGTTGCAGGAGTGTTAGTCCGCAACCTACCCACTGGCCTTTCATCTATGAATAGATGACAGACCCCTGACAAAATTCCAAGTCCAATCGATGCAAACCAAATCACATCGTAGCTTCCAAGGTGGTCGAATGCTAACGCTCCCAACCATGCCCCAAGGAAACTTCCTATTTGGTGACTGAAGAAGACAACGCCAAAGAGCATGGTCATGTATTGTGTGCCGAATAGCTGAGCAACCAGGCCCTGTGTCGGAGGAACGGTTGATAGCCAAAGAATTCCTAGTACAGCTGAAAAAATATAGACAGACCATTCAGTTACTGGGAACAGAAGAAATGCGCCAACTAGAGCCGCGCGGCCAAAATAGATAACAGAAAGCACGCCTTTTTTACTTAAGAAGCTTACGATTACGCCTACTCCGAGGCAGGAAACAACATTAAATACGCCAATGATCATGAGGGCAGTTGCCCCAAGCTGCCAGCCAAGGCCTTCTGATTCGAGATAATTGGAGAAGTGAGCTCCAACAAAAGTGACGTGAAATCCACATACGAAGAAACCAATTGTGAGCAAAAGATAGCCTTTATGTCTCAGAGCTTCAGTCAGTGCCGATCCAACCGTTTGGTGGGCAACAGCAGCAGTGGTGGGTTCGCCATCATTGCGCTTACGTCCAATGAAGGGTGCTAGAAGCAGCATGGGTAGAGTTAATACGGCAACTGCTAGGAACGCCGCTGACCATCCTTGTGTTTCAAGTAGTGTCCGCCCAATAGGTGTTAAAATGATCATGCCTGCTGAAGAAGCGGAAGTTATTAAACCAAATGCAATGGTCCGTTTGCTCTCATCGACAAGCCTACCGATTGCCCCTAGCACAATACCCATTCCAGCTGCGGCTTGTGCTGTTCCTATCATCAGGCCTGCTGATAGGAAGAAAACAGTGGGTTCGTTTGCCATGGACATGACCCATAGTCCGGCAATCTGGAGAAGGGCGCCAAAAACTAGAACTCTCGGGGCCCCATAACGATCAGCCAAGCCGCCAAACACTGGGGATAAAGCTCCCCACATCAGATTTTGGGTTGCAATGGCGATTGTAAAATTGCTGCTGGACCAACCGAGGTCCTGAAGCATTGGTGCCTGCCAAAGCGGTGTCATGTTTCTGACACCCATAGAAATAAGCGCTATCACGGCTCCACAAAAAATCATGAAGCCAATCGGTACCCCACCTTTAGAGGATGAAGTTGAGTGGGATGCACGTAACTCTCGTGATTCTTGTTCTGACATTGATCTTGTTCCAGTCCGAGACAAAAAAGGTTACCAACCACACAAAGTTTTAAGTGTTTCCCCCACCCAAAGCAGTGTTTCGGCCGTTTGCTTATAGAAAGGTGCCGCTATTGCTGTAGCCAAAATAATAGCCGCGCCACCAAGAATGCCCCATCGAGGGACATGGATTGCGGACTTCTCGTTTTCGCTTTTAGGCATAGACTGCACCGTGACTAATCCATGGGATGCATGCAGGCAATGGTGAAGCGGATTGTTCTTGTTCTTGCTTGCATCGATTTGTTACGACGTTTTAGCAGGCAAACGCCAGATATTTTTAAGGGGAGAATTAAAAGTGGATGTAAAGGGTGAAGCAGCCATTGTGACCGGTGGTGCCTCCGGTTTGGGTCGAGCGACTGCAGAGGCTCTCGTGGCTGCAGGTGCTAGGGTTGCACTAATTGACCGAAATGCAGATCTAGTCGCGGCGACGGCCCAAGAGATAGGTGCTCTTGCAGCACCTGCTGATGTCACCGATCCGGCTTCGGTCACTGCCGCCCTCTCCAAAGCGCGAGAAGCACATGGTGTCGCCAGAATTTGTGTGAATTGTGCTGGCATTGGTGGATCTGTGCGTATCGTTGACCGGCAGGGTGCTCCAATGGACCTAGACCATTTTCGGCAAATTATTGAGGTTAACCTAATCGGTACATTTAATGTTTTGCGCCTTGCTGCTGCGGATATGGCTTCCCTAGAGGCGAAGACTGAGGATGGTCTTAAGGGTGTGGTTGTAAATACTGCAAGTGTCGCGGGTTACGAGGGGCAGGTGGGGCAGGCTGCTTATACTGCCTCAAAAGGCGGTGTGATTGGTTTAACGGTTCAATCTGCCCGCGATCTATCAAGTCATGGTATCCGCGTTTGCACCATTGCTCCTGGCATTATGTTAACTCCACTTTTGATGGGATTGCCGGAGGCGACCCTAGACCTTTTGGGTGATCAAGTGCCATTTCCAAAGCGTACTGGCCATCCTTCAGAATATGGATCGCTGGCCATGGAAATAATTCGCAATGATTATTTAAATGGTGAAGTTATAAGGCTTGATGGGGCAATTAGAATGGCGCCACGATAAGAAAAAATTTCTTTTAATGGCTTCTTAGACAAGAGAAAATTCAACTTTTCTTATAGTGGCCAAGTGGTCTTTCAAGGGGTGCGTCAAGAAGCTCTTGCCTGATGGTATATTAGGCGGGTATGTTGCTAACCTTAAACCAAAAATCCTCAGGGAGGAATTAAATGAAACTTTCGACCAAAATCGGTCTGGTTTCGGCCGCAGCGGCCATCGCGCTAGCCGCGACGTCTGCACAGGCTGACCGAGTCCGTTGGAAGCTCCACAGTGCGTGGGGTTCTTCAGTACCTCATCTTGGAACTTCAGGTGTACGTTTTTCAAAGACCGTCAACGATATGACGGGCGGCGAAATGCAACTCAAATTCTTTGAGCCAGGTGCGCTGATCCCAGCAAACGAAGGCTTTGACGCTACGTCTAAGGGTTCTGTTGAAGCAGCCTGGACAACAGCGGGTTATGACGTTGGTAAGGCTCCGTTCCTTGCATTCTTCACGTCTGTTCCATTTGGCCCAAGCTATGGCGAATATTTTGCATGGAAAGTTTACGGCGGTGGTAACGAAATCCAGCAAAAGTTCTATGCTGATAACGGCATCAAGCAGATGGATTGCTTTGCTATCGGCCCAGAAACTTCTGGCTGGTTCCGCAAGGAAATTAAGGAGCTTGACGAGCTTCGTGGCATGAAAATGCGTTTCTTCGGTCTTGGCGCTCGCGTCATGCAGAAGATCGGAGTGTCAACCCAGCTCCTTGCTGGTGGCGACATCTTCCCAGCTCTTGAAAAGGGCGTTATCGATGCAACCGAATTCTCGATGCCAGCAATGGACATCAAGTACGGCTTCTATCAGATCGCTAAGTACAACTACTTCCCAGGTTGGCACCAGCAAACCTCAGTTAGCCAAATTCTTATCAACATGGATAAGTGGAATGGTCTAACTGATGCTCAGCGTCGTATTCTCGAGGTTGCTTGTGGTGAAAGCATCCACAACACCTATGCAGAGACCGAAGCTGTCAACCCAGGCGCAATGGTAGAAATGGGCACCAAGTATGGTGTTAAGACCATGCGTTGGAGAGATGACCAGCTCGCAGTATTCGAGCAGGCTTGGCTTGATGTCTTGAATGAGGACTCTGCTAAGGATGCCAAATTCAAGGAAACTGCTGATAGCTATCTTGCCTTCCGTAAATCCTACGCCAAGTGGGGTGCGGCTCAGGCTATGAACGCAACCTATCTCAAGTAAGGTTGCCTTGTGGCGCTCCTTATAGAGGAGTGCCACATTTGCATTCAGGGGCGCCAAAGATAATCAATCTTGGCGTCCCGTTTGCAAATACACGGTTAGTTACATTCAAATTTTGTATAAAAGGTTATTGTCGATGGAAGCTATAGCATCGGGCATTCGCCGCAATCCTGGCCTAACATTTTTACTAGTAGTGTTAGCGATCGTTGGTATCGCGTACGCCTACATTTTGAATATGTCGCCAGGAGGCCAGAAGGACCTCTTGTATTTCGTGCAAGACTACCTTCCGATTTTCATGTTCTTTTCATTGGCGGCCTTATTATTCACGGGCTTCCCAGTTGCATTTATCTTAGGCGGATTATCATTCGTCTATGGAATTCTGGGTTACTTGCTCGGTATGTTTTCGCTGATTGAGTTTTTCAATTTTATGCCTCGAATCTGGTTTAACGGGGCTGAAAACTTAGTTCTTGTGTCTATTCCTGCATTCGTCTTCATGGGCGTTATGATGGAGCGATCTGGCGTCGCCAACGATCTTCTCTACTGCGTTCAGGTGCTATTGAAGAAGGTGCCTGGTAGCTTAGCGCTCGCCGTTGTTGTTATGGGTACAGTGCTTGCAGCCATGACTGGAATTATCGGCGCGTCTGTGACGATGATGACCGCATTGGCGCTCCCCACTATGATACGTCAGGGATACAGCCACTCGCTAGCAACGGGCTGTATCGCAGCCTCTGGAACCCTAGGTATCCTTATACCTCCATCGATCATGCTTATTATTATGGCGGATTTGATGGCAGTTTCTGTCGGCAACATGTTCATGGCAGCGATTTTACCAGGATTGATGCTTGCTGGCTTTTATCTGCTTTTTGTGACCCTCTTTGCTACTTTTAATCCGAAGCAGGCTCCTCCATTACCCCCTGAACTTCTTCATGTTCCTCTGAGCCAATATCCACGGATGATTTTTAAGAGCTTTTTGCCGCCAGTGGCTCTTATTTTCATGATTAAAGGTTCAATTTTATTTGGAATTGCTACGCCGTCTGAAGCTGGTGCTGTTGGCGCTTTTGGTACTCTTATACTCGCCATATTTAATCGCAGGCTAACCTTCGAATTGCTGCAAGGTGTTTGTCATACATCTGCTCGCACAATTGCGATGATCTTCTTCATTATCGTAGCGGCCACCTGCTTTGCTTATGTGTATCGTTCACTTGGTGGCGATGACATCGTTGAGCATCTCATTACGTCAGCTGGCTTGAATTCATGGCAGCTTCTGTTCTTGCTAATGGGCATCACATTTATGCTGGGCTTCTTCCTTGATTGGATTGAGATTACATTAATCGTGTTGCCTGTTTTTGCTCCTCTTGTGGCAGGTCTGGATTTTGGTGACCACGTGGCGTCCAAGGATGTAACTTTCTGGTTCCTTATCCTCATGGCAATCAACTTGCAGACGTCATTCCTGAC
>VMCJ01000062.1 GCA_008081395.1 Rhodospirillales bacterium
ATGTGTCGTCCCTGGCAGCCACAAACTGCGCCGCGTTGACATCCCAGCAATGGCTGCCGCGGCACAATCTGACCAATTTCCAGATGCGGTCCCTATAATTTGTGCTGCTGGTGATGTGGCAATGACAAACCGTCAGGCGATCCATGGATCCTTTGCCAATACAAGTGAACAATGGCGTGTGACCGTCAATATGGGCTTTCACCGACGCTCCTCAGTATTGAATGTTGAAGCTGGAGGCCTGCACAATGCGCGTGCCGTTTATGATGACGAACGAATCAAGCGCCGAGCCCGGATGCTTGGCTATGCAATAGATGCTCGCCAGCAGCGATTTCCTGATGAAACGCCATATGAATACAAACCGCATCGAGATAGTGGGCTTGTTTACCATTGGAATGAGAAGGCGCGCGCCGACATTTGGGACTACAACAAGGAAGACCTGAGCATCTAATCCCGTTGTTCTTTTTCAAGGCGACGATCTCGCGCAAGGTCGAGTTTATAGGTTGCCTGGGCCTTTGCTACTAAACGACCCTCCTCATCCGTAGCAATAACGTCAACTATGGTGAGAATGCCTCCACGGCTGACCACTTTCCCCTCAGCCAATATATCCTTCCCAAGACCTGGGCCAATATAATTGATAGTTAGCGATACCGTTGTTCCTCGTGTAGTTGCTCTTGCATCAGGGGTTGCCCAAGCTGCACAGGTTGCAGCAGTGTCAATGAGTGTGGCCGTTGCTCCTCCATGAACAATATTCAAGCCATTCATTATCTCCGGTGAAGCTTTCATGCGGCACACAACACGATCAATCTCAACTACATCAACAGACAACCCGACATGCCTTCCAAAAGGTCCAGTGGCAATGACATTATGAATTCGATCGAGCGCTGCTTCTGAGAGATTTTTGGTCATGGTGTTCCACTACGAGCTTGAGAGTTTTCAGTTCACGTTGTGCAATAAGACCATGAACGGAAAACAAATGTTAATCTTGGTTGAGTATCTACAGTTTCCAAAATCTAAGAATAAAAGCCTAGCCCCAAAAAAACTCAATCATGTTATTTTCGGCTAAAGGCCTACCTGGATTAAAATAGAATGTGTGGACGATATCTTCTAACAAAACCCACCACAGACTTGGCTAGATTATTTGGTTTTATTGAACTGCCGAATCTTGCTCCAAACTGGAATATAGCTCCAACTCAAGAGGCACCAGTAATACGAAATATTGGGCGCAACCGGTCATGCGCTAAAATACGCTGGGGCTTTATCAAAAATCGAGCTCATTCATCATCAAGACAAAACCCACTCATCAACGCTCGTGGTGAGACTATAGCTGAAAAGCCAAGTTTCAAAGAGAGTTTCAAAAAACACCGATGCCTAGTCCCCGCCGATGGGTTTTATGAATGGCGAGGCAAGGGGGACTCGCGGCAGGCTTTCTTTGCAGACCCCGGCGAGACAATTGCCTTTGCTGGTCTTTGGGAAAATAGCCGAAAGTCAGACGGGACAACTTTGGAGACCTTTACGATTGTAACAACAGAAGCAAATCAATCGCTAGCAAGTATCCACCATAGGATGCCTGTGGTTATTCAACCCGAGGAATTTGATACCTGGCTCAGAGCATCAGCGAAAGATGCTGCTAATCTAATTCGGGCGGCTTCAGAGGAAAGGTTTCGATTAGTTGAAGTTGATAAAAGGGTGGGGAACGTTAAACACAATGACCCCGAACTTGTGATACCAATCAATAAAAGAACGTCTAAAGAACAATTACACTTATTTTAAAATTGTGAGGCCTGTGAACGATGCGCACCTATCTGAAAAAATCTAGCCAAAGAGAGGGCTTCGACCGACCAGCCGTCGAAGCTGCTGTCAGCAAGATGTTATCTGATATTCGAGAAAATGGTGACGATGCAATCCAGAGGTATGCTCGCGATCTTGATAATTGGAAAAGTTCAGAATTTCGTATGTCAGAAGACCGCATTCGCCAAGTTGAACGCATGCTGCCGGAAACCTTCAAGGAAGATATTAAATTTGCATTACAGCAAGTTCAGGACTTTGCGAAAGCTCAACGAGATACAATGGCAGAGCTCAACATTGAACTTCGGCCTGGTGCCCATATGGGGCATCGGCACATTCCAATAAAAGTAGCAGGTTGCTATACGCCAGGCGGCAAATACCCTCTAGTAGCGGGTTCAATTATGTCTGCAGGGGTGGCCGCAGTTGCCGGTGTTGGAACTATAGTTGGCTGCGCTCCACCCAAAGATTCAGACGGCGTCTATCCACAGACACTCTACGCCTTCCACGCAGCTGGAGCTCACGAAATCTTTGCTATAGGTGGCGTACAAGCCCTCGCAGCAATGGCATACGGGCTAGTAGGTATGCCACCCTCAGACTTAATTATTGGACCAGGCAATCCTTATGTTGCTGAGGCAAAACGACAACTTTTTGGTGTATGTGGCATTGATCAGCTCGCGGGGCCTACTGAAACACTAATAATCGCAGACGATAGCGTCCCTGCATCGCTTGTTGCTACGGACCTTCTAGGCCAAGCAGAGCATGGGCCAGACAGTCCTTGCTGGCTCATAACTACGTCGCGCCGACTCGCCGAAGAAGTTTTAAGGGAAATTGAAACACAGCTAAAAACTCTCCCCACCCGAGAGGTCGCCCAAAAAGCTTGGCGTGATTATGGTGAGGTTGTGATTGTTGAAAGTAAAGAAGAAGCTGTTGAATTGGCGGATGAGTACGCGTCCGAGCACTTACAAGTAATGACTTCAGACGACGAATATTACCTTGCCAATCTTTCCAACTACGGCAGTCTTTTTGTAGGTGAAGCAACCACTGTTGCTTACGGCGACAAGGGAGTGGGAACAAACCATATCCTACCAACTGGTCGGGCTGCCCGTTATACGGGTGGGCTATGGGTCGGTAAATTTTTAAAAACTGTGACCTGGCAGCGACTAACTCCGGATGCCAGTCGGCAAATTGCTCCTGTTATCAGTAGAATCTCGGAGAGCGAGGGGATGCTGGCTCACGCAATTACCGCAGATGTTCGATATGCTAAGTATGCGCCTAAAAATGAGACTTAGAAGAAATTTCCAAGTTTATTTTCTAATTTTTACTGTCATAGGGGCAACATCCAAATCGCAAACAGCGGGTCATTGCTCGACTTCATCGCGTGAATAATATTGGGCCTGTTATAGATCAATCCTCCAGGCCCAGGAGATTGCCATTCTCCGTTATTTTGTCTCCAGCACCCATCACTGAGCGCTATGTAAACCTCCTCTGGCGGATGTTGATGATTGGGATAAACAGTATTGGGCGCTAACAAACTTACCCCTATTCGGATGTCAGTTCGATATTCCAATCCCATATCACCCACTATAACGGCATTTGCGTGAGACTTAAGCCAATTTGGATCATTAGAGTGTCGATCCGATCGTGTCTGCCAGGAAAGTTTTGGAGTTAATACCTCCAAGGCTTCTGCTAGCCTACCTACTGGCCCAGACTTGGCTGTTTTAATAGCTTTATCCAACCAGGCTGTTACTGGAACTTCATGGGATGACAAAGCCCCTTTGTAGGCGCCAATATTTTTGAGCCTCTCATATACGAGACCGGTTGCTGACCTAATTTTTTCGTCAGGTTTTCTTTTAAAAATTGATATTTTTAGCTCATTCAAAAAAAACTCAAGATCATCATTTCGAGGCATAATTTTTCTCAATTCATTATTAATCTGGAGCATTTCGCGAGCAGCCTGCTAAGCTTCTCGCAAATGTGACAACAAAAGGCGGTCAAGTGAAGAAAATTAGTCTAGTGACAGGAGGGGGAAGCGGGATTGGCAGAGCAACCTCCATCAAGCTATCGACGCGTGAAAATCACGTAATTGTTGCTGACATCGATGAAGAAGGTGCTGCAGAAACCGTTTCCCGAATTAAGGCGGCAGGAGGGGATGCAAGCGCAACTAAAGCTGATGTATCTGACGAATTATCAGTTGCTGCCTTGATGCAGACTGTCGCAAAGGCGGGCCGTATTGATACCCTCGTGAACTGTGCGGGTATCCTGCAAAACGGTTCGCGTGTTGAAGATATGGACTTGGCTGAACATGACAGAATTTGGAACGTTAACTATCGCGGCACCTATCTTTGTTGTCGGGCCTTTGGGCCGGTAATGGCGGAATATGGTGTTGGTTCAATAGTTAACATTGGTTCAATAGCTGGTTTCGAGATGTTCCCATTACCCGCCTACAGTCCTTCGAAAGCTGCCATTCACCAATTGACGAAGGTGTTGGCTGGCGATTTAGGGCCTCGTGGTGTTCGTGTTAATGCCGTAGCCCCCGGATTTGTTATGACTGAAGCTCTGAAGGCTCGAGTAGAAGCTGGTGAAAGAGACACATCCGTAATGGAAGAACAGAAGACACTACGTCGAATTGTTGAACCAGATGAAATTGCCGATGCTATCCTTTTTCTCTGTAGTAATGCGGCTAGAGCAATTACTGGCGCAACACTCCCAGTAGATAACGGTTGGTTGGCTGGGCTTGCTTACAATAGCTATGCCGGTAACAAGAAAAACTAACCTTTGGAGGATTCATAAATGCCCGCAGAAGCCAAAGCCGCCATCCTGCGAGAGACAGGCCAACCATTAACAATTGAAACCATTACAGTCGACGATCCAGGACCTCGCGAGATCCGGATTAAGACTAAAGCCTGCGGAGTATGTCACTCTGACTTACACATGGCAGAGGGTTCTTATCCTTGGCGCTACCCAACGGTACTTGGACACGAAAGTGCTGGAATAGTTGAAGCAGTTGGCAACCAAGTTACGGACTTTCAGGTAGGGGATACAGTAATTACTTGCCTCTCAGTCTTTTGCGGCAATTGCGAGTATTGTCTGTCAGGAAAGATGAGCCTTTGCGAGAGTCCATCCCGCATGCGTGGGGAAAGTGATAGGCCAAGGTTGTCTCAAGGGGACATGGAAATTCACCAATTCGCACAACTTTCCTCCTTTGCTGAACGGATGCTTGTGCATGAGCATGCCGCGGTCAAAATCCGAGAAGATATGCCGTTAGACAAGGCCGCACTTATTGGATGTGGGGTAACTACTGGTGTTGGAGCAGTTCAAAACACAGCTAGAATCGAGGCTGGGTCGACAGTTGCTGTCATAGGCTGCGGAGGCGTTGGGCTATCCGCGATTAATGGTGCTGCAATTGCTGGTGCAAGCCGCATTGTTGCAATTGATCTTTCAGCTACCAAGCTCAACCTGGCCAAGGAATTTGGAGCAACCGATTTAGTTAATCCTAACGATGGAGATCCCGTAAAGCAGGTACGGAACCTGATTGGTGGGGGTGGAGTGCATTATGCTTTTGAAGCTATTGGGCTGAAGCAAACGGCCGAAGATGCCTTTCGCATGATTCGGCCTGGAGGAACTGCTACTATCATTGGCATGATTCCGGTAGGCACAAAAATTGAACTTCATGGCCCTGAATTTCTCCGCGAGAAAAAAATCCAAGGGTCCACAATGGGATCAAATCGGTTCCGAGTTGATATGCCTCGTTACATTGATTTTTATATGCAGAGAAGACTTAAACTAGACGAATTAGTCTCTCAGCATATCGCTCTAGAAGATGTGAACGATGCATTTGAGGAAATGAAAAAGGGCGAAATTGCCCGGTCTGTGATCATGTTCAATTAACAGGACAAAACTACTCATGACTATCGTCGACGCTCAAATTCACCTTTGGGGACAAGGGCTGCCATCAAATATGGCACACCGACAAGTTACATCGTTTCTGGCCCCGGAAGCTATTGCCATGATGGATGAAGCTGATGTCGCTGGTGCAGTAATCCACCCCCCACCTTGGGATCCCACGTCAGAAGCTTTAGCTCTTCAGGCGGTCTCCGACTATCCGGGCCGCTTCTCTATAATGGCATCACCACCTTTGGAAGGCCCAGGCGCTGCAGATAGGGTAAGAGATCTCAGAAAAACACCAGGAATGCTTGGTATCCGCTATACTTTTCTTGCAGGACGAGAGCGCGAATTGCTTTCTTCTGGTGAACTCGATCAAATCTGGGTAGCCGCTGAAGAAGGTGGAGTGCCGGTTTCAGCTCTGTGTACCGATACATTGGCTACGTTTGCAAAAATTGCGGAAAAGCATCCTGGCTTAAAAATTACGATCGATCATCTAGGGGGCCGCGGTGGTAATACAACGCTAAAAGACCACGCAGCCATGACACATATGCCTGAGCTTTTGGCACTCGCTCGTTACCCAAATATCGCCGTAAAAGCTACGGGTGCTCCTGGTTATTCAGCCGAAGGATATCCCTTTCCCATAATGCTCGACTATGTGCGCCAGGTATTCGAAACCTTTGGACCAGAGCGAACTTTCTGGGGGACCGATATCACGAAAATGCCATGCTCCTGGACTGAATGTATCGACATGTTTACTGCCGCCCCATGGCTTAAAGGAGATGATAAACGCCTCGTTATGGGTGATGCAATTTGTGATTGGTGGGGCTGGGAAAGAACATAGGCAGCTTAGGGGAGCAAGTAATGGGCAAAATGGAAGGTAAAGCCACAATAATAACGGGTGGTGCGAGGGGGATTGGTGCGGCAGCAGCCAAGCTATTTACTAGCGAAGGTAGCCGCGTGATGCTTGTTGATGTACTCGAAGACCCAATGGCAAAACTCGTTGCCGAGTTGGGTGAAGACAAAGCTGCTTACGTAGTTGCAGATGTGTCCGATGAGGAAGCCACCAAACACTATGTCTCCCAGACAATCGCACACTTTGGCGCCGTGGATGCAGCACTTCTGAATGCGGGCATCGTAGGTGAAGTCAAATCCTTTGCAGACTATCCGGCAGAGGCCTTCGACCGACTAATAGCAATTAACGTGCGCGGTGTATGGCTTGGTCTAAAGTATGTGATGCAGGCGATGAGTGCCAAGGGTGGATCAATCGTTTGCACTTCTTCAACATCAGGCATTAGAGCAACTAGAAATATAGCTCCCTACACGGCCTCAAAACATGCGGTGATAGGATTGATGCGTTCAGCTGCGCTTGAAGGTGCTGCCCACGATATTAGAGTAAATACAGTAAACCCCGCCGCCACTGAAACCGACATGATTTTTGAGATTGAGACGAAGCGTGGAGTGGCAGCAGGCGCTGGCGTCAACGCTACTATGGCTCAAGGCACGCCAATGCAGCGCTACGGAACGGCGGAAGAAATTGCGAGAATGATGCTATTCTTGGCTAGCGATGACTCAAGCTTCTGCACGGGCGGCGTTTATATGGTAGATGGTGGAGTTTCAGCTGGCCGAGTCTGATCATTCAGCAAGCAAGAAGGGGGCACTCGATTCTATTGCTACCTTACGAACTTCTTCAATGAGAGTGTCTGCAATTGGTATACCATCTGCCGAACGAGTTGCTGTAGACCGTACCTCTGCATCACCTGCAACCTGTACAGGGTTTTCTGGATCTGCCGGAGGGGTTGCGTGAAGCATATCAATCATACGGTCTAAATCGGCTTGAAACTCTCCATCGGCACGGACCTTGGAAGGATCTATTGCCAAGAAGAAATGGCCGACATTTGTCTTCGTCCGCACTGGCTTGCCATCTGGACCCGGTCCATCAGACCAAGAGCCCGAGAGAGTTGCGCACAATATTTCGACCATAGTGGCAAGCCCATAACCTTTATGGCTACCTCGCTCTCTATCGCCACCTAAAGGGGTGAGACGACGCGCTTCAAATGCTGCTGCACCATCGGTTTCCATTTGGCCTTCACTATTTAGAGCCCAACCTTCGGGAATAGCTTTTCCTAGTCTTCGAGCAATGTTCAATTTTCCGACAGCTACAGTGGTGGTCGCCATATCAAGACTAAATGGTGGATTGCGCTCTGCAGGGGCTGCGAAGGCAATTGGGTTCGTGCCGAGTATAGGGTCGCGACCAAATGTTGGAACCATGGCTGGAGTTGGAGCGTTGGTCATCGCCATTCCAACAATACCCTCCTCAGCCGCCATTCTACTGTAATAACCCGCAGCACCAAAATGATTGGAATTCCTGACGGAAACGACAGCCACGCCCATTGTTCGGGCCTTTTCCATTGCAAGCTTCATTGCCATTACCGACGGAGGATGGCCCAGGCTACGGTCAGCATCGATTAAAGCAGCCGCAGGTTTTTCTCTAACGACTCGGATATCAGGGGTGTCCTTTATCATGCCACGACCACGCCTCTGATGGTAACCTGGTAACATGCCAAGACCATGGCTATCGACACCCGAGAGGTCGGTTGCAACCATTACCTCTACAGTCGTAGCTATATTTTCAGATGTCATACCCCATGCCTGAAAGACTGCTTCAAGCTGAGCGCGAACAACACTTGCTGGAATATTGGTCACTGTTGCCATTCGCTTATTCATCCTAATTCGTAATTGCTATTTTCAGTTAACCCGCTCAGCTCAAGTAGAGGAACCTCAATCTGAAATGTTATCTGCCTCTTCGAATTACTCCACTATAAGACTCTGACGGATCATCCCAAAATGATCTTAGTTGATAAAATTGAAGAAAATTACGTCAGCGCCGATTCATCTTATATGCGCAAGGTGTTAAGTTTTTCTTATCGAAGAATTTTACGTCAGGACTCATATACAGCAACGTTTCGCCGACATTTTTTGAGAGAACCACAAAATATCATCTGCGGAGTGAACACGTTACAATTTTATAACCCCTGAGGGTTTCCAGGACTTTACGCCATGAAAAAAGTAAAAACAGATAAACTCGAAATTGCATACTTAGATTCAGGCCCAAAAGATGGCCCAGTTGCAATGCTAATGCATGGTTTTCCATACGACATAGAGAGTTATTCAAAAGTTGGTCCTTTACTGAACGAGCGCGGAATTCGAACAATAATTCCTTATCTTCGAGGGTACGGCCATACAGTTTTTCTTGATCCCCAAACTCCTCGCTCAGGAGAACAAGCCGCCTTAGGGGCAGACCTTCTTGCACTTATGGATGTTCTTGCCATCGAGCAGGCAGTCTTAGCGGGA
Organism: Rhodospirillales bacterium; assembly: GCA_008081395.1. GTDB lineage: Bacteria > Pseudomonadota > Alphaproteobacteria > Bin95 > Bin95 > VMCJ01. The sequence continues at coordinate 9,022 of VMCJ01000062.1, forward strand.
TACGACTGGGGCGGCCGAGCTGCCAACGTTGTTGCAGCTCTCTGGCCTGCTCGGGCCATGGGCTTGGTGACGGGAGCTGGATACAACATACAAAATGTAGCCGCTTCGGAACGGCCCGCCTCACCCGAAGCGGAGCACCGCTACTGGTACCAATACTATTTTCATACCCCGAGGGGTCGGGCAGGCCTAGAGCAGAATCGAGCTAATCTCGCACGCCTTCTCTGGAGATTGTGGTCTCCAGAATGGAATTTTTCTGAGACCGAATTTCTTAAAACTGCCTCTAGTTTCGAGAATCCTGATTTTGTCGAAGTAGTAATCCAGTCTTATCGCGTTCGGTACGGCTATGCGGAGGCAGATCCAGCTTATGCAGAGATCGAAACAGATCTTTCCGCAATGCCCAATATAAATGTTCCCACAATTAATCTTCACGGATTAGCCGATGGAGTGCACCCAGCACCTGCAAAAGATCGACAAGCGACAAAATTCACCGGTAGTTACAAAAGACGGCTGCTAGAAAAAGTAGGCCACAATGTTGCGCAAGAGGCACCAGTGGCATTTGCAGATGCAGTTACTGAATTGGTGCGGATATAAAATTGATGACCCAGACAACCAAAGAACTAGCTAAATTTGTTGCTTCCACAAAGGCAGACGACTTACCGGCTAACGTGCGCCTGGATGCAACTCGCCAATTCCACAACTTTGTTGGCTGCACCCTTGGTGGGATGACACATGATGCAACAGTCCGAACATTTAAAACTGTTTTACCGTTCACTGGGGGGGCGAAGACATCACTGATAGGTCGGAAAGAAAAATTATCTGCACCAGACGCCGTCCTCATAAACGCTCAAGCCTCAGCTGCACACGCATTTGATGACACGCACCTATCTACAGTCCTCCACCCAGCTGGTCCAATAGCAGCGCCACTTATGGCTGAAGCAGAAAGGCAGATTATTTCTGGCCAAAACCTCCAACTCGCATTCACCATTGGGGTGGAGGTTGCATGCAGAATTGCGATGGCTCTTACCGTACCTCCTGCGGAAACACAGGTTGGTTGGTATATGTCCAGTGTTGCAACACCCATGGGCGCAGCCGCTGCTTTAGCAAATCTTTTGAAATTTAATGAGGAACAGACACTCCACGCATTAGGCTTGGCAGCTAACGCTGCCATGGGCTTTCGCGAAACCCACGGCTCAATGTGCACCAGCCTCTTGCCAGCGCAAGCCTCACGCGCTGGCTACATGGCGGCATTACTAGCAGCTGAAGGAGTAACTGCGACTAGTGCTTCTCTCGAAGGCCCTAAAGGCTTTGGCCAGGTTTTTGCGCCAAAGGCTCACTTAGAACATGTAACGGCAGAGCTAGGAACGCGATGGGAAATGCGGGACAACATGCCAAAGCCATATCCATGCGGCATCGTCATACACCCCATTCTCGATGCATGCCTTGATATCTCAAATGACCCTACTTTTACCGCAGTAGAAATTGACAACATTCTTCTAAGACTTAACCCACTTTGTTTAACGCTGACAGATAGACCCGAACCACCAGACGCCCAGCTGGCTCAGGTAAGCCTTCAACATTGGTCAGCCGTAGCACTTGTAAGGAAAGCTGCAGGAATCGGAGAAGGTTCGACGGAGGCGGTCAGTAACCCAGAAGTTATTGCGGCACGGCGCAAAATTCAGGTTCAACCGGATAATGCCGTGAATCGGGATGGTGCAGACGTTACAATCAAGATGGTCAACGGAAAGACCTATCATCGACGAATTGAGCATGGAATAGGAAGCCTTAAGCAGCCAATGTCAAATGATGCTCTTGAGAGTAAATTTATTAACCAGGCTAAGCTTGTGCTATCCGACCAAAAATCACAAAACTTGTCCGACCTCTGCTGGCAGCTGGAAGATTTGGATGACGTGGCAGTAATTATGCAAAATGCACAGCCATGACAGAAAAAAAAGTTGTGATAGTTACCGGTGCCGCTAGAGGAATAGGTCGAGCTGCAACAGATTTATTCCTTGCCGACGGCTGGAATGTTGTGATGATCGATCGGCTGGGCGAGTTGCTAGAAGCTGAAGCTAGCAAACTTCAAAATACATTTGCGCTCAAGGCTGATGTGTCCAATCCACAAGATGCTAACCGCATAATGACAGAAGCCGTTCGAGAGTTTGGACGCGTGGATTGCCTTGTGAATAATGCAGGCGTTGCTGATTTCGGTCTTCTCGAGGAACATGACTTTGCCCGCTGGAGGCGGGTCATGGAAACAAATCTTGATGGTGTTTTTCTCTGCTCTCAAGCCGCAATTCCTTATTTAAAAGAGGGTAGAGGCTCGATTGTTAACATAGGCTCAATTTCAGGCCTTCGGGCTTCAACTCTAAGAGTTGCGTACGGCACTTCTAAAGCCGCTGTTATCCACCTTACCAAGCAACAAGCGGCTGAACTTGGTGAATATGGTGTGCGAGTGAACTGTGTCTCACCAGGACCAGTTGCTACCGAGATGTCAAAGCAAGTTCACTCCCAAGATATCATAGATGCCTATCATGACGCTATTCCATTAAACCGATATGGAACCGAGCGCGAAATTGCCGAAGCAATTGTGTTTCTCGCGAGCGACAAAGCATCCTACATTACTGGCCAAGTAATTGCGGTAGATGGAGGTTTTGATGCAACAGGCGTTGGACTTCCTGCATTACGCAGTTAATAAAATACCCTTAGTCCTCTCCCGCAAAAATCTGCAGTGCTATTCCTTTTTGGTCGAATGAATTTTCGGATACTTCAAAGAAATTGTGCCGCCTTAGGTGAATTAAACTTACCTGGATTGGCGTTCTCGCTTCTTAGTCATACCATAGGGATAGTTGAACCATATTGCCCAAGGAGCCACTTTCGATGTCCTGGCAGACTGAACTTGATGAATTAAAACGTCGTGAAGCCTTTGCAGAAATGATGGGTGGGGCCGACAAAATTAAGCGGCAAAAAGATGGTGGGCGACTGACAGTCAGAGAGCGAATCGACGGAATGCTTGACCCCGGCAGCTTTCACGAACTGGGAAAAGTTGCTGGTATGGCACAGTACGATGGGAAGAATGATCTAGAACATCTTACCCCCTCAAATTTTGTGTTTGGTCGTGGTCGGGTGAATGGTCGCCAAGTTGTTATTGGTGGTGATGATTTTACTGTTCGCGGTGGCTCTGCAGATGCAACAATTAAAGAGAAGCACATAAAGTGCGAACAAATGGCCAATGAGCTTCGGTTACCTCTAATCCGTATTATCGAAGGTTCAGGAGGAGGCGGCTCTGTAAAAACAATTGAGACAACTGGTCGAGCAAATGTGCCCGGCGTTTCTGGCTGGGAGTGGGTAGTACGTAATATCGGAACGGTCCCACGGGTTTCGCTTGGCTTAGGCTCAGTTGCTGGGCTTGGGGCGGCACACCAAGCAGCCGCTCACTACTCTGTCATGGTTAAAGATATTTCAGCTCTCTTTGTTGCGGGTCCGCCGGTAGTAAAGCGGTTGGGCCAGGACTTGGATAAGCAACAGCTGGGAGGTTGGAAGATCCAACTACGTGCTGGTGCGGTAGATGAGGCAGTAGATTCTGAGGAAGAAGCATTCGAGATGGCTCGACGGTTCCTCTCTTATTTACCTCAAAATGTTTACGAGCTTCCTGAGAGAATCGAGACTTCTGACAAAGAAGAGCGAAATGACCCGTCACTCATGGAAGCGATTCCAAGAGATATCCGTAAAGTCTATAAAATGCGTCCCATAGTTGAGTCGGTAGTTGACCAGGGATCCTTTTTTGAGATGGGCAAAATGTACGGTCGCTCCATAATAACCGGCCTTGCACGGGTTGATGGATGGCCAGTAGCAGTAATGGCAAGCGATCCATATCATTTTGGAGGAGGCTGGACTGCAGATGCCTGCCGAAAGGTGGAGCGCTTTGTGGATATGGCCCAAACCTTTCACTTGCCAATGATATATTTGGTGGATTGTCCAGGCTTTCTCATTGGACTAGAGAGCGAAAAAGCTGGAACCATCAAAGAAGGTACCCGCGCTATGGCTGCCATTTGGCAGACCACAATCCCATGGTGCTCAATAATAGTTAGAAACTGCTTTGGAGTTGCTGGGGCAGCACATCAAAATGGCTCACGCTTTAATATGCGTTATGCCTGGCCCTCAGGGCGCTGGGGTTCATTGCCGCTAGAGGGTGGAATCGAAGCCGCTTATCGCGCAGATATTGCGGAAGCAGACGACCCCGCAGCCAAGCTTGCCGAGATTGAAGAAAGATTGGAGAAGTTACGTTCGCCTTTTCGTTCAGCAGAAACCTTTTGGATTGAAGAAATCATTGACCCCCGCGAAACACGAAAATATCTCGTTGATTTTGCTAATACGGCAGCACCGCTTAGAGAAGTTGGCCCTTATCTTCACGGCATACGAGGATAACTATCATGAAAACAGGCGAAGTTACGTTCACACGACTTGAACGGGTGACGTATGGAATACCAATCGGCAAAGCAGTGGCTGACGCAGTAGAGAGAGCAGGTGCATCCCGTGTTTTTATCATGGCAAGTCGCACACTGATTGTGCGTAACCAGGAAATACAAGAGGTAATTGAAGGGCTGGATGGTAAAGTTTGCGGTGTTTACTCAGGCATGCCGCCTCACACTCCCCGAGACGCAGTTTTGGAAGCCGTAGAAAGCGCACGCAAAGGCCGAGCCGAGATGATTGTCACAATAGGGGGTGGCTCTATAACCGATGCTGCAAAGGCTGTTTGCCTCGCTATGGAACATGATTTGAAAAATATTCAAGACTTTGATCCGTTCATTGTACAAACAGCCCCCGATGGATCCACCATAACTCCTGAATATCGCGCACCAACTATGCCTCTTTTGTGTTGTCCGACAACGCTATCTGCAGGCGAATATAACCCACTTGCTGGTGTGTCTGATCCAAGAAAAGGAGTGAAGCAGGCTATTCGTTCACCGGGAATGGCGCCAAGCGAAGTAATACTTGATCCTGCCTTGACACTTCCAACTCCTGAATGGTTATGGCTTTCTACTGGCGTTAGAGCTGTGGACCACTGCGTTGAAGCTATCTGCTCACCTAGTGCAAATGCCTACTGTGACGCCCAATCACTCCACGGTCTGAAATTGTTGACTAAAGGTCTTACCGCCACCAAAGCAGACCCCACTGACCTTCAGGCAAGAAGTGACTGTCAACTTGGTGCATGGCTCTCGATGTCAAGCGTACAAGCTGGCGTCCCCAAAGGTGCAAGTCATGCTATTGGTCATATTCTTGGAGGTAGTTTCGGGGTCTCACATGGACACACTTCATGTGTGATGTTACCTCACGTAATGCGTTGGAACCTATCAAAAGATACGGAAAAACGTCAGCGCTTGGTTGCCGCAGCGATGGGAAATGAAAATCGTTCCGCAGGTGACATACTTCAGGAGTTTATCCAGAGTCTCGGTATGCCATCAAGTCTAAAGGAAGTTGGTGTAACAGAGGCAGATTTTGAGCGATGCGCTAAGCTTTCGATGCATGATCGCTGGATTCACACAAATCCAAAGCCCATAAAAGGGCCAGACGATGTGCTAGAAATTCTGAAACTTGCCTCATGACAACTTGCCCTAAGAGGGTGTGACAGCTAGCTTCTAGTAATCCTCGGCCGCTAAAGACGGACAATATGTTATGGATGCAATATTGATTGCGCTTTTCCAGGTTATCGATCTAGTTTTAGGACTAGTTGTCTGGGCATTAATTCTATCCGCCATACTAAGTTGGCTGGTAGCTTTTAACGTTGTTAATGTGCGCAACCAGTTTATCTCGACAGTCGGAAATTTTCTGTACCGAGTAACAGAGCCTATGTTGCGCCCCATCCGTCGCTATGTTCCCGATTTTGGCGGTGTAGATGTATCCCCAGTCATCTTGATTTTGGTGATTTATTTCATCCGTAGTGTTCTCAGGCAGTGGGCTGTGTCAGGGTTTTGATTGTCCGTGAGGAGGGCAAAAACAGCATAATTCTTGAACTTCGGGTTCAACCTGGCGCATCAAAAACCAGAACAAAAGGTTTTGAGACTGACGGTAAGGGTGTTGAGCGCCTAAAACTCTACGTTAGTACTCGCCCCGTGGATGGCGCCGCAAATATAGCCGTAATTGAGTGGGTGGCTAACTTTTTTGGAATCCCCAAGCGCGATGTCGCATTGACCCGTGGCCAGAAGTCTCGTTCAAAGTCAATTAAGATCAATGGCTCAGCAGCGGATTTAATAGCTCGAGCGCAAAGTCTTATTGGAGACAAATGATGACCCGTTTGATTGACGGCAAAGCAATGGCGGCAAACCTTCGAGCTGGCGCAGCCCAAGCTGTATCTGCACTCGACTTCAAACCTGGCTTAGCAGTAGTACTCGTTGGAGAGGATCCAGCAAGCTCGGTTTATGTTCGAAACAAAGGGAAAGCCACTATAGAAGCAGGTCTAAATTCCTTCGAACATAAACTTTCTGAAGATATCAGCGAGGGTGAACTACTCTCGCTCATCGATAAGCTAAATAAAGACGACTCTGTCGACGGCATCTTAGTCCAACTTCCCTTACCTGCGCATATTGATGCCGAACGCATTCTGAATGCTATTGATCCAGACAAAGACGTTGATGGCTTTCATCCTACTAATGTGGGGCGTCTTTGGTCAGGCATAGCAGCTCTTGCCCCCTGCACCCCCACGGGATGCATGCGGATGATACATGGAGTTTTACCAAAAATTAGCGGCAAAGAAGCAGTCATAGTTGGGCGCTCCAATATTGTCGGCAAACCAATGGCGGCGATGCTTCTAGCTCAGAGCGCAACTGTCTCAATCGCACATTCACAAACTACAGATTTAAAAGAACGATGTCAGACTGCAGATATTTTGATTGCTGCTGTTGGTCGTCCAGAGATGATCCGCGGGGATTGGATCAAGCCCGGCGCTGTTGTTATTGACGTCGGAATTAATAGAGTAATTCAAGATGATGGAAAAAATCGTTTGGTTGGTGATGTAGCATTCGGAGAAGCCGCAGAGCGCGCTCGAGCCATCACCCCTGTCCCCGGAGGCGTTGGGCCAATGACAATTGCGTGTCTTATAGAAAATGCCGTTCGGGCTGCGTGTATGCGGCGAAGCAGACCAATTCCGGAGATGTAAATGGAAGCTGCCATTCTTATTGAAACTCGTGATGAGGCAACATTCATCACTCTCAATCGACCAGAAAAAGCAAATGCTCTTTCTGGAGAGATGGCAGATGGAATTAAATTAGCCATCAATGATGCTTCAGAAGCGGGATCACGTGCTGTTATTATTCATGGAGTTGGACGACACTTCTGCGCTGGCTTTGATTTTGGTGACTTTGACCGCCTTACTGACGGTGACCTTGCGCTCAGGTTCATACAGGTGGAAGAAATGTTGCAAACGGTGTTCCACGCACCAATGCCCGTATTAGCTTTAGTTAAGGGTCAGGCAGTAGGGGCAGGAGCAGACCTTGCCGCAGCAGCCATGCGGGTCGTGGCAGCTCCAGGCACACGTTTTCAAATGCCCGGACCTCGCTTTGGTGTAGTGCTAGGGACACGTCGCCTAGCGTATAGAATTGGAAACGTGAGTACTCGACAGATACAAATTGAAAATAGAGCCATTGAAACCGAAGAGGCAGAAAAACTGGGTTTGGTGGATGCCATTGCAGACCCAGAAAGTTGGGATGCGGTTATCGATAACTTTATAGTCGAATACACCCGCCTATCGGCCACCGTTACAGCAGCCCTTTCAGATGTAACTCGTCCTGACACCCGAGATGCCGACATGGCTGCCTTAGCTCGATCAGTGAGTATTCCTGGGATTAAGGAACGTATTTCTGCATTCCGAAAATCCATGACAAGAAACTAGGTTAGCGATTAAAGTATTTTTTGACCTGATTATTAGTTAGGTATCCCAGCTATTGCACTTGGAATAGCATCAGTAACTGCAGAAACTATTGCATCAATGTCACTTACGGATGTGGTGAAAGGAGGGGCAAGTACGATGTGATCACCGAAAATGCCATCAATAGTTCCTGGCATTGGGTAGACCATCACACCTCTTTCTTTGGCTTCTTGCTTTACTCGCTGATTTAGTTTCCAGGAGGGCTCGAACGGGGCCTTGGTTTCTCTATTCTTTACAAACTCCAGGCCAATCAGCAGACCTCTGCCGCGAATATCGCCAACATTGGGGTGCTGGCCTAGCCCCTGCTTCAAGCCATCAATCAAGCGTGCTCCATTAACAGCCACGGCCGTTAAGAGATTTTCATCCTTTATAACCTTTTGAACTGCAAGCGCTGCTGAGCAGGCTAAGGGATGCCCAAGATAAGTGTGGCCGTGCATAAAGCTACCGGTTCCGTTCCTTATCGCTGTAGCAATCTGGTTAGAAAGCAACATTGCCCCTATGGGCTGATAGCCGCCACCAAGTCCTTTTGCAATTGTAATAATGTCTGCCGCAACCTTCTCAGAATCCATAACAAACATATCGCCCGTGCGTCCGCCGCCGCACATAATTTCATCGGCAATTAATAAAACACCATATTTATCGCAAATATCACGGATACGGCGGAAATACCCTGGTACAGGCTCTACAGCACCTAAAGTTGCTCCAACTATCGGCTCAGCAATAAACCCCGCAACTGTTTCAGGTCCCAACTTAAGTATTTCGGTCTCTAATTCATTAGCCACGCGAAGGCCATAAGCCTCGATGCTTTCATCTATGAATCTATCTCTATACGCATAACAGGGACTTATATGGCTGGTGGACATTAAGAGAGGCTGGTAGGATTTTCTTCTCATCGCATTACCACTAACGGCTAGAGCGCCCAACGTGTTGCCATGGTAGCTTTGTCTTCTTGAAATAAAGTGCCTGCGTTCTGGCTGACCTATCTCTAAAAAATACTGGCGAGTTAGCTTTAAAGCAGATTCGACGGCCTCAGACCCACTTGAAACGAAAAACGCATGGGAAATATTTTCTGGTGCCGATGATACTAGGATCTCTGCTAACTCTTCTTGGGACTCATGAGTAAAAGACCCAGTATGAACATATTGTAAATTGCTCATAGCTTCCTGTAGGGCGCTTAGAACGCGAGGATGTCCATGTCCAAGGCAAGAAACGGCTGCACCACCAGAAGCATCAATATAAGATTTTCCAGCGCTGTCGAATATTCGGCAACCCTCAGCTCGTACAGCCACCGGTGGTGGTTCAGCTATATTTCGATGTAGTACTTTGCTCATGGAAAAGACCTCATTATGTCTTATGGCAGCAATCTTAGCGTGAAATAAGCATTTGATGGAGAGGTAACTTGACTGCCGATTTACCAATCGAGATAGAAGCAACATTCGGCCTCCACACACGGATCCCAAACCCTGATTATGCGCGAGTTTTAGTAGACCTAGCTGAGAAAAACGATTTCTCAATGATTGCAGTTGGCGATCATCTAGCCTTTGCACAAAGTATCGATGACCCACTACTCGGATTGGCTATGATAGCCACTTTGTCGAATAAGCTGACAATCGGTACTTCTGTATTCCTTCTTGGTTTGAGACACCCTGGATTAGTCGCAAAGCAAACAATTACCCTTTCGCGTATGGCGCCAGGTCGATTTGTCTTTGGTGTTGGAGTGGGCGGTGAATTCCCGGCCGAGTTTGAATTCGCCGGAGTTCCTTTGAACGAGCGCGGGCCTCGTGTCGATGAAAGCATTAAAATTCTTAAAAGACTTTGGTCTGGTGAGCCGGTCGCTCACGAAGGACGTTTCTTCAGCTTCCCTAAAACACAACTTAGTCCAAGTCCTGAACCCTTAGGCGGACCTCCGATTTGGGTAGGAGGACGGTCTAAAGCAGCATTCAAGCGAGCTGGAAGGCTTTGCGATGGCTATATTTCGTACGTAATTACACCCAACCAGTATCGTCAGTCCCTGGAACTTATTGCCACTGAATATGCAAATGCGAAACGAAAGCTTAGTTCATATGGCGCAGCGCATCTTCTCTTCGTTCGGTTAGATGAGTCCTATGATGAAGCTTTTAGGGTAGCAAATTCACTATTATCCCAACGCTATGCAATGGACTTTAGTCGTGCCACCAAACGCTACGTTGCTCTTGGTACAGCTTCCGATGTAGCTGAAAAGCTTTCAGAGTTTTATTCGAGCGGTGTTAGGCATTTTGAATTTGATTTTCTGGGCACCCCAGAGGAGCGCCTGCACCAAGCAAAGATCTTTTCCGATGAAGTCAGACCTTTGCTTGATTTCCCATGTAAGAGCTAACTGCGGAGACGAAATTAACGAGAAATTGAAAATACTTAAGATGATTTTTTAGCTAAAATCTTTTCAAAAACATCGAGAGTTTCGTTGCTCACGTGGTGTTCAATGCCCTCTGCATCGATAGCTGCTGTATCTGGCGACACACCTATTGCTATGAGGAAACCAAGGACAATTTCGTGCCTTTTCCTTGAGCGCACTGCAAGTGCAGCCCCTTTTTCTGTAAGGAAAATTGATCGATAAGGACGGGTCTGAACGAAGCCTTCCCGTGAGAGCCTTGCAAGGGTTTTATTCACTGTTGCATGGCTAACACCGAATCGTTCGGCCAGATCAACAGCACGTGCCTCTCCTTCTTCAGCAAGGAGATCAGCTATCAGCTCAACATAATCTTCAGCAACCTCAGTTTGTCGCGCTTTGCGTAAACGATCAAAGCCAGCAGCCTGACTACTCACATCTTGCAAACGACTTTTAGCGGCATTTTGGTCGGTCATGGTTTCCCCTCAATAAAACACGTCTAAACCTCAAAAACCTCATTAGCAAGCACGAGAACTATTTTTAGCCTTGGCTAACAAATTATATATAGATATATTATTTACTATAAAGCAAAGACTTGAAACATTGGCCGAGAAAAATATACTAGGATTACTAGCGTCGGGAATCGTCGGATGCATCCAGGCATCTTCACAGTCTTAAGGTTGGCACGATTGTTCTTAATCGGTTTTTTTGCTGCCACTTCCCCGGTGTTCGCGGCGGAGAGACCCGTTATTCTTACAACTATTGCACAGATAGGAGAGCCGCTAGGCCGTATTTTTTCGGGTTGTGCGAGGGTCGAAACACTTCTGGGAACAGGGATAGATCCACATCTATATAGGCTAAATAGAACAGATGTTGCCAAAGCCCTAGAAGCAGATGTGATAGTGGCTAACGGTTTAAATCTTGAAGCTCAAATGCAATCTCTGTTTGAGCGCTTATCTGCCACAAGACCGGTAATTTTTGCCGCGGAGCTCTTATCCGAAATTCATATTATTCGGCCAGATGGTCGCTCAGCCGATCCTCACATTTGGATGGATCCTAATTTATGGGGCGCTGTTTTAGGAAAAACTTCTGATGAATTGGTAAAAATATGGCCAAGGTGCAAACCAACGGTCGCGAACAATAAAGCTATTGTAATCGCTGAAATTGAAGCGGTGAATCAGTACGGAAAGTCGCGTGTCGCCAGCATTCCTGAACAAGCTCGCATACTTATTACAGCGCATGACGCATTTGGTTATTTTGGGCGCAGGTATGATCTAACTGTTTTAAGCGTTCAGGGACTCTCCACTGAGAGTGAAGCTGGAATAGCTCATATCCGTGATTTAGTTTCCATCATAGCTGACCGAAAAGTTGGGGCGGTGTTTGTCGAAACATCTGCACCAGAACGGTCAGTTGACGCTGTTATAGAGGGAGCCCGTGCGTTAGGCGCCGCCGTAGAAAAAGGAAGTCCCTTGTTCTCTGATGCAATGGGCAGCTCTAACACCTATGAAGGTACTTATGTTGGGATGATAGATCATAACATAACAACTATTGTGCGGGGCCTAGGTGGTGAAGCACCAATGACTGGCATGCAGAAGCGTCTTGCTGTTCCTCCCAGGGGGGAGAGTTAATAAGATGAGCCCAGAGATCAGAGCCTTAATTCAAGGAGAAGAGCTTCATGCCCCTCTGGATAAGCAATCTCCTCTTGATGTTTCAGGCCTTACAGTTGCCTATCGACGAACACCTGCCGTCTGGAATGTAGACTTCAAAGCAGTACCGGGCTCTTTGACGGCTATCTTAGGCCCAAACGGAGCCGGTAAATCTTCGTTCTTAAAGGGAGCTCTTGGACTTGTACCTACCCTTGAGGGACGCATTGGAGCCTTTGGCTTGCCAATTAACAAAAGCCGGCGACGCATTGCATATGTGCCACAACGGGAAAGCGTTGATTGGGAATTCCCAGCTACGGCCCTCGATGTAGTCACCATGGGGTTGTACCGAAGTATTGGCTGGTTTCGTCCAATCAGACGTTATCATAAAGAGGCAGCCCTTGAAGCATTGGCCCAACTGGGCATGGCCGACTTCGCCAGTCGTCAAATTGGTCAGCTCTCAGGTGGGCAACAGCAACGTGTTTTTCTCGCCCGCGCCCTCGCTCAGGACGCCGATTTATATCTAATGGATGAGCCTTTAGCCGGAGTAGATGCGGCAACCGAGCGAACTATCGTTACCCTACTGCGCCACCTAGCATCCTCAGGAAAAACGGCATTAGTCGTTCATCATGATCTGTCTACAGTGAAAGAATATTTTGACCAGGCTCTACTTTTAAATGTTCGCCGCATTGCCTCTGGATCTGTTGATGAAGCCATAACTGAAGATACACTTCAACGCGCCTATGGGGGGCGGTTAGCGGCACCGCAACTCCGAGCTGTGCTTAGCTGAAGTATTATGCTTGAAAGTTTCATCGGTGCATTGTTGCTCGAGGGCGGGTATAACAGCGTTCTTGTAATGGTAGGGCTTGGATTACTTGGAGCTGCGGCTGGTCCGGTTGGGACTTTTATGATCATCAAGGGCCGACCATTATTGGCTGATGCAGTAGCTCACGCGACTCTTCCTGGTATCGCTGCTGGCTTTTTACTTTCCCTTTTTTTAACAGGGGACGGAAGGAACCCGATCTATCTTCTAGTTGGGGCAACTATTACTGGGATCACCGCAGCTGGGGCCATGCATCTTCTAAAAGATGGTATTCGAATTGGCGAAGACGCAGCAACAGCAGCTACCCTCAGCGTTTCTTTTGGCGCCGGCGTGGTACTTCTGAGCTTTATCCAAAATTTACCTACAGCGGGACAGGCAGGATTAAATGCCTATCTCCTAGGCCAAGCAGCTACCATGACCCAAGGAGAGGCGTGGCTTGTTTTAGCTGTTGGGGCAACGACATTACTGATCCTCTTCTTAGTATTCAAAGAATTAACCATTTCAGCGTTTGATCCTATTGGCGCTAAAGCACTCGGCCTCCCTGTACGTTTACTCGACCTGCTAACAACTGCCCTCATGCTCCTAATAGTGGCGTCAGGTCTCAGAGCTGTTGGCCTGGTTCTAATCTTAGCCCTTCTGGTTACACCTGCTGCTGCAGCACGATTCTGGACAGATAATATTACGCGCATGACTGCTATCTCTGCTCTCCTTGGAGGTTTGGGAGCATATTTAGGTGGCGCTTTATCAACGGCCATTTCTGGCATACCAACTGGCGCTCTAATAGTCGCGATAATGAGTTCTGTTTTTGGTTTTAGTCTTCTCTTTGCACCCAAAGGAGGCGCCATCGCGGTTGCTATGCGTAAGCATCGACTTACCAAACACATTCAGCGCCTTCGTGTACTGGGCAGGATTGCCGATGGAGTAGCGCTAGCTGAGCTTATTAAAGTTGCACGACATTATGGCTGGGCCGATACCAACGGCAGGCCAACAATGTCAGGTGAAATAGCTGCCAAATCCTGGGCGAAGGAAGAAAAACTTCGATCATTATATCTTACTGACAGACCCGAGGAGGCAAATCGAATAACCCTCAGCCTTATGCCACTTCATCGTCTGATACCAAGAGATGTCCTAGCGGACTTAGAACGTCGGTCCTCATGACTTTCCTGCAAATTGATTTGCCAGCGATGACACTTGCCATTCTAGCTGGACTAACTGCTGCCCTAGTCGGCAACTTACTAATTTTACGAAGGCAAGCTTTGATGGGAGATGCTCTATCCCATATGGTGTTACCGGGCATTGTCGGTGGTTATGTCATTAGTGGCCACCCAAAAAGCTGGGCTATAGTTGGTGGCGCGTTATTAGCGGGCCTTCTGGGCGCCGGCTTGATTTCCTTAATTCAACGACTTGGTCGATTAGATGCAGCAACAGCAATGGGAGTGGTCTTGACCACCATGTTTGCTGCTGGCGTACTTTTAATTGAAGTAATCAATATTTCTGGGATCCATCTCGACATCGAGCATGCATTATATGGGAGCCTCGAGAGTGTGATTTGGCTTTACCCGGTAGGTTGGAAAGATATCTTTAACCCTGCTGGTTGGGCTGACCTACCCCGGGAAATACCCTTTATTGCAGGAACTTTTTTTACCTTAGCAACCGCCTTTTTTATCACTGCGAAAGAGATAAGGTTAGTAACATTTGATCCCAGCTTTAGTGCCACTCTAGGTATACCTTTCTGGCTTACGGAATTATTAATTAACTGCGCTGTCGCTATTGCAGTAGTAGCTGCATTTGATGCCGTTGGCTCAATCTTAGTGATATCGATGCTCATTTGCCCGACTGCAACAGCGAGACTAATCACCAATCGCTTTAACCTTCAGATAGGGGTCAGCCTTTTTATTGCGGCTTTCAGCGCTCTACTTGGGTATGTCTTCGCGGTATGGGGAGCTCCATATCTTGGTTCTCCAGGGGCAGTAAACGCGGCGGGCGGTATCGCGTGTGTGGCAGGTACCATCTTGGTTTCAACATCTATTTTGCATGTACTGTTGCAGAAAAGAGCATAAGGCTGCTAACAGATATCTATGATCATTTCTGGTCGAAATATGCAGCATTTTATCGCCCTTTTGTTGCTAGGTTTTGCTTGTTTTTCACCTAGCAATAGCTTGGCAGGAGAGAAGCCGCCAAAAGCTTTTCTTGCCATCGACGGGGCTTCGGGACAGGAGCTGCTATCTGAGTCACCAGACCTCAAAATTTATCCAGCATCTCTAACCAAGATGATGACTTTATATTTGCTATTTGATGATCTGAGTGGTGGACGGTTAAAACTCGGCACCCGAATTCGATTTTCTGCTAATGCCGCGGCGCAGCCCCCATCCAAACTTGGCATCCCTAGAGGCCAGAGCATCACAGTAGAGAAGGCTATTTATGCTCTAGCCGTTAAGTCGGCTAACGACGTGGCAGTTGCCGTTGCTGAGCGGCTATCAAAGTCGGAAAAAAGTTTCGCAGCCCGAATGAATAGAAAAGCACGCGCCATTGGCATGTCACGGACTAATTTCGTAAATGCCTCTGGGCTTCATAATCGCGCCCAAACCTCAACGCCTCGCGATTTGGCGATGCTCAGCCGCGCACTGCTATATAAGCACAAACGATATTTTAAATACTTTAATGCACAATATTTCAGACATGGACGTAGAACCGTTTATAGCCACAATAACTTTATGAAAAGGTATGAAGGTGCCGATGGAATAAAAACTGGCTACATCCGAGCCTCTGGTTTCAATTTAGCGGCATCCGCAGTCAAAAATGGTCGGCGCCTGATTGCGGTCATAGCTGGAGGAGAGTCAGGAGCAGAACGCGATCGTGAAATGATGCAAATCATGGACAAAGGTTTCTATCTAGCCGAACGACTTGAAAAACCTCGTTATGCTGGAATAGCACCTGTTTCCCTAGACTTTCAAACTGGGGAACCGGCTGTTCCTCCCACGCGTGACTTCATTGCACAATTTCTAGAAAACTCGTCGGAAGACAAAGACCCATCTACCGATTACCAAATATCAGAAGGCGATACCGACAATGATGCTGCCCCAATTTATGCTAGCCAATTGGGCGCCTTAAGCTCACCAAAAGCCGCGCGCGCGCTAGCTAATAGAAGACTGGCAGAACTTGGCCCTGTCGCTCTAGGGGGAACTTTGAAAGTCAAACCATTAACACTAAAAAATGGAAAGAGACTTTTCAGAGCTAGGATTGTTGGGCTAACAGACGACCAAGCAGAGAAAGCTTGCCATATTCTTAAGAATGATGGCAAAGACTGCCTTGTCATAAGGCCCTAGCCTTCACGGTGAGTTTACTATTGGCGCGGAGCTGCCCCACTTCTTTGCGCAGCTTCGGGCTTATCGATAACGTCCTGGGAAGTAGCCGTCAGACGCTTCGATTTGTAGTCTGTTAAACGATATGCCCAACCATTTACTCGACTGTCTAAAAGCTTTGCTTCTTTGGCTACTTCGTCCTGAGTCTTCATTTGTTGAGCGATACGTGCTTCCTCTGTATCGGCATCACGCTTGAGGTTAATGAAAGTTTCCAAATCAGAAGATCGCTTGCCCATTTCAACAAGCACTTTTGACCAAACTTTACTATCGTCTTGAATGGCGGAGTAAAATTTGAGGCGCAAGCCATCAAAGGTTTCATAAACTGTTTCAACAGAATGATCCCACTTCAAACGTTCCGCCGGTTTTACGTCCTCTAAAATCATAAAGTCGGGAACGCGTGCGATATTGGAAAGCTCATGATTGGGTTTAGCTTGAAAGCCAGTGGGAATTTTGACGCCTAAATCATAATCACTCTGATCTGGTGTAGTTTTTGATATTGTGACTATTTCTTCCACGCCACCCATTTTTTTACTTGAGTGCTGTATGCGTGTGGAGCGAATACGACGACCGTCGACATTTACTACTGATCTATCCAAAAGGTCTAACGTTCTGCGACGAGGCTTAACTTCGTCCTTCACCAACCAAGTTTGGTCCTCCCCATACAATCGAACGAAGGTACCACCGCCATGTTGGGGTGGACTCACAAGCCCAAAAATTACGTCAGCAACATCTTCACCTGAGACCTTGAGGGTTACTCTGGTCCCCTTAGTGCCATCGCCACTCGGGTCATCCAAGTTTAAACGCGCATGGTTTTGCGGTTTTGCAGTTTTTGGTTCTATCTTCTCCAGCGTGGCAACTTGCTTCAAGAGAATTGAAACACGATCTGGATTTGCGCGGTAATTGTGATGATTTTGGACCATCCACATATCCTTATTGCGCGCGAGATCTATAACGCCCCCCTCCTGACTTTCCACACGGATCATGTCGATGTCATTAACGCGCGACTGCAACTTGGGAAGGAGCAAACCTCCCTCATACGCTTCCGAATGCAAGGCCTTTCGGTCTTGGCTAAAGTAGTAAGCACCGCCACTGATTAATACGACTATGGCAGACAAGACTATAAAAATACGGATGTTCATTGAATTGCGCGCTCCCTAAGCGCTTCTCTGCGTCAAACTTTGCCGAAGGTCGCAGCGAATGTCTTTCGCCGGCGACTACGCCAAACTGCAGCTATTATTGCGATGATGCCGACTGCTAATGGCATTCCAGCGATATTTGCAGCTTTTATCCAGCCATTTAGCTCTTCAACATCCGACCGAAGTGCAAACTGAACATCTCTCAACTCCTTGCGGATTCGAAGTACTTCTTCCTGAAATTTTTCTATCTGAGCTTTCTGCTCATCAGAAAGAACAATTCGTGCATCACCGGAAGGATCCGTTGCCTTGCGAACTTCTCCAAGTTGCTTTTCGGTGGACGCGAGACTTACCAGAAGTTCTTGCTCTTTCGCACGGAAGTCACGCTCAGCTTCACGCTGTATGTCTTCGATTAGGGTAAAAGGCCTTTGAAACCCACCCCTGCTGCGAAGGCTGATAAGGTCTGCAGAACCGGTCATATTGTCCAAGAGGTTCTGGAACCAAGCACCATTATTGGAGGTTGGGACGGAGATCCGTTGACCAAACATATCGCGAACCTGAACCCAAAGTCCGTCAGCAAGCATATCAACATCGGCGGTCAGTACGATGTTCACATTGCTCTTAGCCTCTAATAAATGCCTAGCCTTACGAACTTCCCAAATTTGTTCGGCTTTTGCCTTTTCCTCACCCTTAATGTCATCTTGATTAAGAGCTTTTGGCTTCGGCGGCCCTCCTGGGAACGCTGTTTTTGCCTTACCTACCAAGCGAGCAGAAATTACTTGTTTTCCATCCGCCTTCATATCATTAGCAACACCCAGGATATCTGGCTGTTGCCCTTGAATCCGGGCTACATCTACTGTCCCACCTTGGCTTGATGTTTGGATCAAGGGCTCAATTGTGAGACCATCACCTTTCTGGATGATATGTCCTGGCGATGCAATGCGGAAGGCCTCAAGCTGGCTTGTTGTAATGTCATCGCCAGAAAAATCGCCTTTTCGAATTTCCATCCAAAGTGGGTAAAGGACGGCTTGAACTCTCGTTCGACTATCGTCAGGCACACGAACTTTTCGACCATTCTTCAAATCGCCGGCCAATACATCCGCTGGAATATCGACGCCCCAGGCATCCATAAGTTTTTGAATATTACGGGTAGACCCATAGTCTCCGCGCTGCCCACCCATACCAGGCGGACGGCTTGCATCCGCTTCTGAATGCGGATCAACAAAAATTAAAACTCTTCCTCCATTTAATACGAACTGATCAATTGCATATAGTGAAAGGTCAGAGAGTATCGGGGGGTGAATCAAAATTAGGAGATCGAGATTTATTGGAAGTTCTTCGGCCTGAGGAGGCAACTCAATGATATCAAACAAATTTTGTGCCTGAGCCCAAACCATCCAGCTGTCATCTGGGCCACCGCCAGGCAACACCATAGCGCGGTTTCTCTGCGAACCCGCGATAGGTAACTTAGTGATTACTCCAATGCGAGGCTTCTCGGGATTTGCCAGGCCATAAACTAATCGGGCCAAGTCATATTCAAGGAATTTTTCACGTTGTTCATCAAAAAATGGAATGGCTAGCTGACTATTTGTCGAATTAGTTCCAGCCAATCCGAAATAAACTGTCTCTCCTGTCTGATCTACAGGCACTCCCTTTAAACCAAAGCCTACAGCACGGTCCTCTACGTCAGTAAACGGCTCTGGGTCATAAACTTCCAACCGTATTTTACCGGCACTTTCAGCAGAAAACTCCTCGAGCATATCTTGGACACGCTGGCCATAGATCCCAAGCTGTGGAATTTCTCGTGACAAGCGGCTGGAAAAATAAAAGCGCAATGTTACAGGCTCATCCAAATTGGTAAGCACATTGCGGGTACCCTGCGACAAAGTAAAAAGACCGTCGTCTGTTAGATCAATTCGGCTTGATCTAAGGGCATTATTGGAAAGCATCACTGTTGCCACAAAACCAATAGCAATGACGGATAGGGTAAGCGCTACAAGTGCGCCGCTTCGCGTTTTACTTTGAGACATATCCATCAACCCGCTTTCTTGTAGTCAATAACTGCCATTGCCGCGAGCAGCCAAGCGGCTATGAGTGCAATGAAATAAACAAGATCCTTGAAAGCGATAACGCCTTTCACGATTTGATTGAAATGAGGCAAGATCGATATGTCCGCAATTGTATCAAGCACTGCCTTTCCTACGAATTCCGAGATCAAATCAGTAAGAAAACCTGCTCCACCAGCAGTGAAAATAAATGCGACCGTAACGGTGAGCACAAAAGCAATCACTTGGTTCTTAGTTGCCGCGGAGAGGCAAGAGCCAATTGCCAAGTACCCCCCCGCCATAAGGAAAGAAGCTAAATAACTGGCTAAAATTACACCATTATCCGGCTGACCGAGAATGTTGACAGTCATCCACATGGGGAAGGTTAGAGAAAGAGCAAGCCCCAGGAACAGCCATGCTGCTAGAAACTTTCCTAGAACTGCCGCCCAAAGCGGGATCGGCAGCGTCAAAAACAACTCTATAGTTCCTTGACGCCTCTCCTCTGCCCATAGACGCATTGAAAGTGCTGGGGCGAAGAAAAGATAAAGCCATGGATGGAAATTAAAAAACACTTGGAGATCTGCATTACCACGCTCCAAGAAATAACCAACGAAGAAGGTAAAAGCGGCGCTTACTGCAAGAAAAATAACTAGAAAAATAGCCGCTATCGGAGTTGCAAAATATCCTGCAAATTCTCGCTTTGCTACAGTGTAAAGAGCACCCATCAAGCTGCCTCCCGCTTGTCAGAGCTTACTGTGAGCTGTCGGAAAAGATCTTCCAGCGCAGTTGCTTCAGGGCGAATCGAAACTATGTCCAATTTCTCTTCGGAGAGACAATTTGTGACTATACTTAAAATTAATTTCCCACGAACAGGCACCACGATCAACTTAATCAAACCATCTGCCAGAGTTTGAGAGCGAACCTCTTGCACTTGGTCTTGAGCCTCTAAAATTGAAAGCGCTTGCGAAACTTTTTCATTCGGCAAAACAACGGAAAGAGCATTGAAAAGAGGAGAACGCTCTGCCAACTGGCCGGGAGCGCCGTCGGCGATGACTTTTCCATCGGCTATGATGACGGCACGCGAGCATATAGCGTCAACCTCTTCTAAAATGTGCGTAGAGATAATGATTGCTTTGTTCGGAGCTATTTCTCGGATTAATTCACGAACCTCGTGCTTCTGATTGGGATCCAAACCATCCGTTGGCTCATCTAAGATCAATACTTCTGGATCATGAAGAAGTGCTTGAGCAAGGCCAACTCGACGCTTGAAACCTTTTGACAAGGTATCAATCGGCTGCATCACAACAGATTGAAGATTTGTTCGCTCAATAGATTCAATGATCCTTTTTTGGCGGAGATCTGAGGGCAGATTACGCACCTCAGCACAGAAATGGAGCAAACTCCATGGCGTCATATCGGGATAGAGCGGCGCCCCTTCAGGAAGGTAACCAAGCACTTTACGCGCAGACATAGCCGCTGTTGCCACATCGTATCCGGCTATAGAAGCGCGACCAGCGGATGGTCTCAAAAAACCTGTCAGCATCTTCATCGTTGTTGATTTACCAGCACCGTTAGGTCCCAGGAAACCTAGGACTTCACCGCGCTTTACCGTTAGCGAAACATTATCAACAGCTCGCTTCTGACCAAAATCTTTAACAAGATGATCGGCCACTATCATGTCCGTCATGACATTCGCCTCCCTAGGCGTCTTAACTTTTTCATGAACCTGCGCACCTAAGATTTGTCCTGTGTAAGGTCAAACGCTTGAGAAAAGGCGCAGCAAATCTCATTGCAATATGGTTCTAAAACCAGCTTTTACTAGGGTAGCTGGCGCCTGTCCAATTGGGCTGAGAATTAAATTTTGTTAACAAAGGCACATCGGCAGAGCCCAGATCTAATTCTATGCTGTACTTCACTTGGAAACCCTGGATTGCCCAGTCAATTAACCAAGAAATTGCAGCAATGTTCATAAACTGTCGTTTTTAAAAGGAGTTTGCTCAAGCTTTTCGCTAAAGTGCAAAAAGCATGTTTATTCAACATCTAAGAATGGAAAAAGCCCAGAAGCAGAGCTTCTGGGCTTCCTAACCGGCTATGTTGTTTCGTTATTCCCGGTTGCCTAACAAAGCAAGCAAGAACTGGAACATATTTACGAAATCAAGGTAAAGAGCCACAGCACCCATTATGGCCATTTTGCCGGCCGTTTCATAGCCATGACCTTCGTGATATTGCTCTTTAATGCGTTGAGTGTCCCAAGCCGTCAAACCTGTGAAGATAAGAACTCCCAAAATAGAGATAGCAAATTGCATAGCGGAGCTTTGAGTAAAGATATTCACGATCATGGCAATCAAAAGACCAATGAGGCCCATGAACAAAAATGAACCCATTTTCGCAAGATCACGCTTAGTCGTGTAACCATACAAACTGGTGGCGGCAAACATTCCTGCCGTGATGAAGAAAACTTTAGCTATCGATCCACCCGTATAAACTAGGAAGATTGAGGCCATAGATACGCCCATTGCCGCTGCAAATGCCCAAAAAACCATTTGAAGCGTTGAAAAGGACATTTTTTGAACACCAAAACTTAGCACCAAAATAAATGCTAAAGGCGCCAACATTGCTATCCATTTCAGTGGAGTAAAGAAGATTAACTCAACGGCTGCTTGGCTATTAGCGATACCAAAGGCCACAAGGCCCGTTAAAATTAAGCCTGCGCACATGTAATTGTAGACACGCAGCATGTGGGCGCGAAGACCAGCATCATAGGCATCAGTGGCTACTGAACTGCCAGCTCGCATGTAGTCACGGTCTTGAAGAGCCATAATTATTTCCCTGTTCAAGTTGTTTTTTAGGTGGGGATTTTTGCCGCTGTATCCGACCTAGTTTTTTTTGCCCCTCTCTAATATCGGGATATCAGAGGCCAAGATCAAGGATTTGTTGAATAAATTACACGCAGGCCTTGTGTTTTATCAAATATTTGAGCGTATTTTTTTAGTAGCAAAAAGGAATTAATTACGTATCCAGCTACAAAGATATTACTGCCGGCGCTTTAAGCCACCAAATCTGAAACCTATCGTTTATTGGATTTAAAAAATAAAACAATTGGAGCGGCAATCGCAGGCGCAATTGTCATAAGATGAAAAGCATTTATATAGCCTGCCATTACAGCTTGCCTCCGAACCTCCTCTTGGGCCACCACAGCAAAGCTTCTGCTGCTAACGTCCCCAAATCGCTGCACCCAAGGTTCAAGAAGCTCCGCATTAAAAACCGAGACATAACCGATCAGGTTTGAATAAGCCTCTGCAGCAGAATTCAAAAATACGACAAATGTAATAGCAATAAAGAGGCTGCTACCCATCATTCGAAGCAGACTAAAAATAGCATTGCCTTGGGTTAATAAGCGCGTTTCCAAGGTTGAGAAAGCCAGGGCAGCCATTGGCGTGTAAGCTAAACCAAAGCCAAATCCATGAAGGAGATTAGTCCACATAACCTCATTTTCTGTCATATTCATATCAAGCTGACCCATCCATGCACCTGCTGCTGCTTGGATAAGTAAACCTGCTGCCAACGTAGCTTTGGCATTAATGCGTGTAAGTTGGGCCACAACAAAAAAGCTAATAAAGTTTCCAACCCCGCGCATCGCTATCAGAACCCCGATAATGGATTCCGGGTACCCTCGCAGGTCCTGCAACAATGGAGGGAATAACGCCATTGGCGTGAATTGCATCATCCCCATAACGAGGGCGAAAAATATTCCGAGCACAAAATTACGATCTTTAAAAACTGCGCCCTCAAACAAAGGTGTTGGTGAGAGGCGAGAATGAATAACGAAAAAATAAATACACGCCGCGGCTACGCAGGACTGAATAACTATCTCAGTGGAGTCGAACCAGTCTTCTCTCTGCCCTCTGTCAAACACCAGCTGCAGACATCCAACTGCTATAGCAATCAGCCAAAAACCAATAAAATCAAATCGCCGCGCAGCTCCTTTCTCCTCATTGCCAAGTGAAAGTATTACAGGCAAACACGCGAGGGCGCCGAGCGGTAGGATCATATAGAACGACCACCGCCACCCTAATAAGTCAGCAACCACTCCTCCAAAGGTTGGCCCTAATATCGGCCCCATCACTCCTCCAACACCCCACATCATCAATGCCATGGGATGCTGTGCACGCTCAAAGCGAGCAAGGATAATTGACTGACCAAGTGGGAATATGGGGGCGCCAAGAGCGCCTTGAATGACCCGAAAAACAAGAAGTGTTTCAAGACTTTCAGCCAAGCCACAAGCGACTGAAGCAAGCGTGAAACCTATCACCGAACCTAGCATAAGGCGCCGCCAACCTAGCTTACCTGCGAGCCAGCCGGTAAGGGGGGTTGCTGCAGCAGTTGCCACAAGATTGAGCGTTAGCACCCAAGCAATTTGATCTTGAGTTGCAGAGAGGGCACCTTTCATTTGAGGCAGAATCACTGTGACACTAGTCACCGTAGCGCCAAACAGGACAGTGCATGCTTGGACTGTTGCCAGCGTTAGCCACTGCTTGCCCGTGAAGCCCATCATGCCAGTTTGGTAGCTCCTAATTTTAAGATGTCATAAGCCAAAACGTGTGTTGCAAATCTACGCGGCTTGATTTTCTAAATCAGCTTAAAAGCGACTAGAGTTAAAATGCACTCTTTTCATGTAAGGCAATAACTAAAAAATTTTCTCAAACCTTTTTTATTTACAGCTTCTTTTTCAAACCCGCCGGCTTCTGCTTGTTGGAGTCATTCAACATAGCCGATAGCACTTGTGCTTTTACTAGCGGATAATTGGTCGGATTGCCTCCATAACAATCACAGTGCAGGCTTCCTATAGCGAATATAAATTTAAAGCGAGAAGACTATGGGAGAACTTGACGGCAGAGTTGCAGTAATCACTGGTGGCGCCAGCGGAATAGGTGAAGCAACAGTAAAACTTTTCGTGGAAGAGGGTGCCCGCGTTATAATAGCTGATATGCAGCGTGAACGGGGAGAAGCGCTTGCTTCGTCTCTAGGCGACCAAGCAGTTTTTACACACTGCGAAGTAAGGCAAGAAAATCACATTAAAACGGCCGTTGGTCTTGCAGTCGAACGATGGGGAAGACTCGATTGTATGTTCAATAATGCAGGCTTCGGAGGCGCTTTAGGCCCACTTGAAGATATACCCGTTGAAGAATTCGATATGACTTTTGATGTTCTGGTGAAGGGTGTTTTTCTAGGCATCAAACACGCTACTCCCATCATGCGCAGCCAAGGCTCTGGCTCTATAATTAACACTGGGTCAATTGCAGGGGTGACAGTCGGGCGAGGGCCATTGGTATATTCTGCCGCTAAAGCAGCGGTTATTCACATGACTAAAACTGCGGCCATGCCGCTTGGTGAAAATTCAATACGCTGCAACTGCATTTGCCCAGGTGCAATTGCTACCCCGTTGTCCGCAAATACTGTTGGAAGACCCGACAGTCTTATAGACGACAAAATTGATGATTACCGTCATCAGCAACCAATCCCCCGGCCTGGTGTTCCTAAAGACATTGCTGATCTTGCCTTGTTCTTAGCGAGTGACCGCTCAACCTTTATCACGGGGCAAGCAATCGTTGTGGACGGTGCAGGGGCTAGCGGTGTTTTCTGGGCAGATCAAAAACTGGCCTACAAAACCCACCGACCACTCAGAGTATATAACCCAGACTTAGATTGAAGGTGTGAGAGCTTCTGGATTTATAACGTTTATCGGTTTTCCAGCTTCAAACGCGTTCACTTGATCAAAAATATCACTGAATTGAAGCTCAAACTCATCTTCGGTTACATATCCTATATGAGGCGTACATACGACATTAGGATGATTTGCTAATGGGTCATTCTCGTCATGAAGGGGCTCATTCTCAAATACGTCTATAGCGGCAGAGCCAGGACGCCCTGCGTTGAGTGCTGCTAATAATTGATTAGGCTCCACCAGCTCAGCTCTAGACGTATTCACAAATAAGCTGTCTGGCCTCATCCAAGCCAGATCTTGTGCTGTGATTAGCCCTTGTGTGGCTGAATTTAACCGCACATGGATGCTAATTATGTCTGGCTCAGAAAAGAATGCTTTTCGGCTTTCCGCAACCCTCACTCCATCTGCTTTGGCTCGCAATCGGCCTGCTTCAGATCCCCACCAAATCACCTGAAGTCCAAAAGCTTTTGCATATTCAGCAACTAACTTTGCAATGCGGCCATATCCGAAAAGACCGAGGGTTCGCCCTCTAACCGACTTCCCAACACCCATTTGCCATTTGCCCGCTTTTAGAGAAGCCTGCTGCTCTGGAATTTGTCGCATTGCTGCCAAAATAAGAGCCCATGTCAGCTCGGCCGTGGCAAAGGATGGAGTATCGGCATGCTGACTTGAACAGAGAAGCACGCCTCTTTCAGTCAGTGCATTTAGGTCAATATGTGGCCAGACACTGCGCTGACTCACGAGTTTTAGGTTAGGTAATCGATCGATTAATGCCTTTCGAATTGCCGTCCTCTCACGAAATAAACATAAAGCCTCTGCATCTGCTAGCCGTTTAGCAAGAGTATCAACGTCATCTGTGTGATCATTCCAAATTGTTGTCTGATGGCCCTCCATCTTCTTGTAACAATCCAGCTGACGAAGGGTATCAAACCAGTCATCTAAAATGTGGACACGCAATTCTTCAATTCCCAAGTGCTTTAATTGCGGCAGCTTTAGCAAGAATGCGCCGAGCCTGCACTGCGTGCAGATTTTCAATTAATTTCCCGTTAAGCGTCGCGACCCCTTGGCCTGTTGCTATTGCTGTCTCATAGGCTTCAACGACTTTTTCTGCGTTCTCTATTGCCTTTGGGTCAGGACCAAACCAAGCATTCGCCGGCGCAACTTGTTTAGGATGAATTAATGTCTTCCCATCAAAACCCATATCAACAGCCTGCCGGCAATGGACCTCAAATTCTTCATCATCCGCTAGATTTAAATGAACGCCATCAAGGACGCTCCTACCGTGTGCGCGAGCCGCTAAAAGAACTAAACCAAAACTAGTGAAGAATGGAATTCGTTCCGGCGTATGGTTTGCTGTGAGGTCAACGGCCAGGTCAGAAGTACCCATTACTAAGACTGTAAGCTTTGAGTTTGCGGCTATTTCTTCGACACGAAGAACGCCTTTTGGCGTCTCTATCATAGCCCATAGCCATAAATTTTCTGGCGCGCCTGAATCTGCTAGAATTTGGGCCGCCTCTTCCAGCATTTTGGTGGACTCCACCTTTGGAATGACAACTGCATGAGCTCCTGATCGGGCTATAGCCTGGAGGTCTTCTTTACCCCATGGGGTGTCTAGTCCATTTGCCCTTATAGCAATCTCCCGCCTTCCATATTCACCCGAGAGCGCTGCTTGCACAGCCATTCCTCGTGCATCAGCCTTAGCGTCTGGAGCAACAGCATCCTCTAAGTCGAAAATAAGTGCATCAGCCGGCAAGCTTTTTGCTTTTTCGAGAGCTGAGGCGCGAGATGCAGGCATGTAGAGGACGCTGCGTCGCGGGCGTAAGACTTCCTCTTCTTGAGACATGTAAGAGCTCCTGCGCTATAATTTTGATAAACTGTTGATAGCGCTAGGGCGGGAATGAAGAAAGGCGGTTGATGGAAATAGATATGTGTCAGCCTGTCTTAACTCTGCAATCCAGCGTCGCTTATGGCCATGTTGGAAATTCAACTGCAGCTTTTGCTTTGCAGAGACTGGGTCGTGAAGTGATCCGGATTGATACTGTGCGTTTTTCAAATCATCCAGCCCACGGCGGGTTTACTGGAGACAGTACAAGTTCAGCCGAAATCAACTCGCTGATCTCAGGCCTGTCTAGCGGTGGCTTCCTTTTAAATGTCTCTGCAGTCCTGTCTGGATATTTGGGTACATCTGCCAATGCCCAGTCAGTCAAAAAGGCCGTTGTAACAACCAGAGCAGCAAACCCTGCCGTGATATTTTGCCTTGATCCAGTGATAGGGGATCACCCTAAAGGCCGTTTTGTCGCCGAAGATGTGCCTAATGCCATAGCTTTAGAGCTGCTACCAATTGCTGATATAGCCACACCAAATGCTTTTGAGTTGGAAATTCTTTCTGGGTTAAAAGTTCAAACCACTGCTCAGGCAATCCAAGCGGCAAGGGTTCTTTTAAATCAACACGGCTTGAGAGTGGTAGTGACAACTGGGCTCCATGTCGGCAATTCTATAATAACGATTGCAGTCACCCGGACCCAAGCCTGGGAGGTTTGTACCCCACGAATAGATGCACCAGCATTCGGAGCAGGAGATTTATTCTGTGCAATCTTCTTGGCTCGGTATCTGGAAAAAGCTATGCCCGATAGAGCTCTGTCACTCGCAGCCTCAAGCGTATTTGCTGTATTTGCAGAAACTGCTCGGTCCGGAAAACCAGAGCTAGCATTAATCAAAGCCCAGGATGCTCTTTTAAATCCACCAGAAATTTTTCCTGCGGAGATTAGATAGTCTATGGCAGGTGAGACTACGGATTTTGTTTGGCTACATGACGCAGTCGTTTACCTTGGAGCAGCTGTCGTAACAGCACCGATTTGTGCCCGCATCGGTGCAAGTCCAATTCTGGGTTATCTTCTAGCTGGTGTTGCCCTTGGACCTTTCGCATTCCGAGTAATTAAAGATGTAGAAGGAGCTGCCAACCTAGCAGAGCTCGGTGTTGTGTTGCTGATGTTCACCATTGGCTTAGAACTCTCTTTTCAGCGATTACGCGTAATGGCCAAACATATATTTGGCTTTGGCCTAGCCCAGGTCCTACTGACGAGTGCAGGAATTTGCGCAATTGCTAGAGCCATTGGCCTCTCTTGGGAGGCCTCGCTTTTGGTGGGTGGTGCGCTCTCTCTATCGTCAACCGCTCTTGTACTGCGGCTTTTAGCTGAACGAGGCGAGCTTCAAACTAAGCATGGTAGACTGGTATTTTCAGCCCTGTTGTTCCAGGACTTGGCAGTCGCGCCAATGTTGGCAGCCGCACCATTGTTGGCCTTGAATAATACACCAAAATTGCTTGAGGTTGGGGACCTTTTACAAGCGTTTGCAACTGCCATTGTTGCAGTTGGTGGCTTCATACTTATTGGGCGGTTTGCATTACGCCCCTTCCTTCGCGTCATCGCAGCTATGAATAATCGGGAGGTTTTTGCTGCAGCCAGCTTGCTAATTGTTCTAGCGACTTCGTGGATAGGAGCCATTACAGGCTTATCAATGGCTTTAGGTGCCTTTCTTGCAGGAATGCTGCTTGCTGGAAGTGGCTTTCGACATCAAGTCGAGATGGAAATTGTGCCCTTTCGTGGTCTTCTTCTTGGTTTGTTTTTCATGTCCATTGGAGCGCTAATTGATATTCAAGCTTTAGCCCATCTGTGGCGTGAAGCTCTTCTGGCTACTCTTGCATTAATCGTTTTTAAGAGTTTGGTAATCACAAGTTTGGCTCGCCTCATTGGCTTCTCATTGCCTACGGCCATTCATTGCGGTCTTCTGCTGGCTCAAGGTGGCGAGTTTGCTTTTGCTCTTGCATCCATTGCATTTGGCAGTGGCGTTTTAGATGGGGTTGAAGCCCAGATTTTTTTACTGGCAACTGCAATATCCCTGGGCTTAACTCCGGTACTCGCATGGCTTGGAGGCTTTCTAGACAAGAAATTGGAAGGACGCGGTCTGCCAGGGTTAACAGAATTTGAGTCCAGGCTTATGAAGCTTGGGGGAGAGATGGTTATCATAGGGTTTGGTCGCGCAGGACAGACCTTAGGAAGAGTACTTGAGGCAGCTCAGGAAAATTTTGTTGCAATTGATAATTCACCATCACGAGTATTAGCCGCTAACGCTAATGGACAGTCTGTTTTTTTTGCCGATGTAAGAAGCGCTCGAGTACTGCGAACAATAGCGAAGGCTCGTCCACGATTGGTCATCATTGCGATTGGTGATGCTGACAGCGGGATCGAGTTAATTAATTGGCTGCGAAAGAAGGCACCTGACATAAAGGTATATGCGCGCGCAGCTGACCAAACTGCTCAGGAGAATCTTATTTCTGCAGGTGCTGAATTTGTTGTTCGTGAAGTTGCAGAGTCTAGCTTACACATGGGTGGTGAAATTTTGCGTGCTCTGGGACGAAGCAAAGATGATGTGGCATCCACTATCGATACTTTCCGTCAGGATGAATATCAGGCCTTAAGTTCATTTATTGATCCGAAAGGTGAGAGATACGGGAATAATTTGACACATTAGGAGACAATAATTCAGGGTGCTATCGTTGGCCAAATGTTGGAGTAGGCGTCAATGGATATGACATTCACAGCTGAAGAATTTCAGTTTCAACAAAAAGTTGCCGATTGGACTAAAGAGAATTTACCGGCTGACATAAAAGAAAAAGTAGATCGTGGATTGGAGCTACATCGAGACGATTTTGAACGATGGATGCGCATCCTTTCTCGTCAGGGCTGGATTGCCACTAATTGGGATTCAAAGGATGGTGGCCCAGGATGGAGCGTTGCAGAAAAATTTTTAGCTGATGAAGCTATTTTTACCGAGGGAGCCCCTCGCGTGGTGCACTTTGGCACCAGGATGGTTGGCCCAGTCTTGCTTGCTTTTGGAACGGACGAACAAAAGGCAAAGTACATCCCCAAAATACTCTCCAGCGAAGAAATCTGGTGCCAAGGATATTCAGAACCCCAAGCTGGATCTGACTTAGCGCAATTGCAGTGCTCCGCAGTTCTTGATGGAGACCATTATGTGGTCAATGGCACAAAAATTTGGACATCATATGCCCATTGTGCAGATCGAATGTTTGCGCTTGTTCGCACGGCAAAATCTGCAAAAAAACAAGAAGGCATCACTTGCCTTTTGATTGATCTAAAAGCTCCTGGAGTAGAGATTCGGCCTATAATTACGCTCGACGGGAAACATCACTTCAACCAAGAATTTTTAACGAACGTCCGGGTTCCTGTCTCGGACCGAGTTGGAGCAGAGGGCGAGGGTTGGAAGGTTGCAAAATTTCTCCTCGGCCATGAACGCTCGAATGCATCGTACGTTTCCATTAACAAGCGAAATTTGAAGAAACTAAAAGAAATTGCAAGCGATCAACGGGCAGATGGTCAGCGGCTCGCTGATAACCCAGATTTCATGACCAAGATTGCAAACCTAGAGATCGAAATTACCACAACAACAACCATGGCGATGCGTCAGCTAGCGTCTGCCGCCGCTGATAAACCTGTAGGCGCTGAAGCATCCATTTTAAAAATTCGAGTTATGGATGCGTTGAAATCATGCCACGAGCTAATGATGGAAGCGGGTGCTTATTACGCAATGCCCTGGGAGACTAGCCACATACGAGCTGAAAGTAACCTTGATTGGGTCGGGCCAAGTTATATGTACCGAATGACACCAGATTACTTTGAAAGCCGAGCGATGAGCATTGCTGGAGGTAGCCACGAAATACAAAAGGATATCTTGGCAAAACGCTCGCTTGGACTTTAACTCAGCCTAAGAAGGTCAAAACTTCTTCAGCTAAAGCTTCAGGCTGATCAAGGTCGACCAAATGTCCTGCATCGGGAATTTCAACTATTTCAGTAGGCCCTGAGATCGCTTCTGCAAATTTTTCCGCATAGGCTTTGGGTATTAATCGATCATCTGCCCCCCATACTATCAATGTTGGACAAATAATCCGATGAAGGCGCCGAATAATTCGCGTATCACCCATCGGCCAGAGCAAACGAGCGGATGCTTCACGTGCACGAGCCATCTCGATCGGCCACTCTACAGGGTCCGCATCATTTGGTCGGCGGATAAAATCCGAATAAGCATCACCATTTTTACAAAAAAGGCTTCCAAATTCGTGGCCCTGCTGAGCCCATGGACTAGCAGTTGGGTGCAACTCGTCGTACATCCCAAAAGGAGCGACAAGCACAAGCTTATCGACTTTGTGTGGCCACATTGCAGCAACCTCTGCTGCGAGTGTTGCACCTATTGAAACTCCTACTAAAGGTGGCCCCTCAAGATTTGCACCATTCAGAAGTTCTCGCATGGCTACGATCCAATCAAGTGTCGTATCCAGCTCACGATGGCCTTCGGCTCCTGGAAAGCCAGGAATTGATGGAGCTATAACTTTATGATTTACGGCAAGAGCTTCAGCAAAGGCAGGCCACTTAGGCAAGCCCGCAAGACCTGCTAAATACCCAATGGGCGCGCCAGTACCTTTTTGCCAAACACGACAGGGGTACCCATTCACCGCAACACTCGAGATCTCCAACTCAGACATAAAGCTCAACCTACTCTGCTGCCTCCAGGTTTCGGGGAAGTGGTGTTGAACGATGGTCTGCGGCCATCGGCTTTGGCCACCAGTGGTTTTGCCACTCGTCATCCCAAATATCTTTAAGCTGTGGTAGTACCTGCTCGGCATATAATTTAGTGTTATACATGGCGACATCACGGCTCATATTTCCGTACTGCAGTAGCAGCATCAGTTGCCCCACATGGAGTTCTTGGGCGACTTCTTTAAGCTTTTCTGCCACCTGATCTGGAGTACCAATTATCACATACCCATTGTCAAGAATTGCATCAAATTCACGTGCTTTTTTGTCTACTACCAAGGCTGTCTTATTATCACTTGCTACACGAGATACTTGGCCCTGAATGCCCGCACGCATGGTGGCCTCTGTGGTATATCCCGGCGGAGTTGCATATCTCGGATCAACATGCAGGCAACGACCGTAGAAATATTCAGCTGGCTCCTTATAGAGTTTGTAAGCTTCTTCTTCCGTCTCAGCCACGCCTACAAACTGCAAGAACCCAGCTCTGTAAGGGTTTCTATCCTTGCCTAGACGATCCATCTCCTCCCAAAAGCCCTTCATTGTGGCCATCCCAGCCTTGTATCCATAATACGAGAGATAGCAATAAACGTAGTCCATCTCAGCACACCATTGCCACGTCTCTACTGAGCCACCGCCTGGTATCCAGACCGGTGGGTGAGGATCATCTTGAACTGGCCTTGGCCATACATTGACATAGCGCTGCTGATTGTATCGACCATTGAATGAGAATGTTTCCTTCTCCTTCCAGGCTTTCATGACAAGATCGTGCGCCTCCAGATATCGCTCTCGAAGCATGGATGGGTTCTGACCATAGGCGTAACAAGTATCCATAGGAGTGCCTACTGGGAAACCTGCGATAAGGCGGCCTCCTGATATACAATCGATCATCGCAAACTCTTCAGCAACACGCGTTGGCGGGTTGTAGAGAGCGAGCGAGTTACCCATCACGCACAAGGCTGCATTACTCGTTCGTCTGGCCAGTGAAGAAGCAATCAGGTTTGGCGACGGCATCAATCCATACCCATTGGAGTGATGTTCGTTGACACAAATCCCGTCAAAACCGCAATCAGCTGCGTATTCCAGCTCATCCATAAAGTCGTTGTACATGCCATGTGCTTTGCGCGGATCAAACAGAGAGGAATGAACATCCACCCAAACCGAAGGATGATTGTCTCTGAAATCATCAGGCAAGTCGGTGTAGGGCATTAAGTGGAACCAGAGCTGCTTCATGATCAGGGTCTCCTGGCTAAAATTCAGTGATAAAATAGTAACGCGTCTCTTTTAGTTATGTCTATTACGCGTATGTTGCTTGGACCTCACCAAATGGCCCAAAATCAGCAATAAAAGTTTCTCCGACTTTGGGGCGAAGCATACCTGTCAATGTGCCAGTGCTTATGATTTGTGATGCCTTCAGCCCATCCCCTTTTGAGGAAAGTTCATTGGCAAGCCAATGGACTGGGGTTATTGGGTCATCTATCGAATCCCTTGCCACTCCCTCCCGTCGCAGAACACCATTTGCAGATAACGTTATGCGTTGGTTAGAAATATCTCGATTTTGCCAATCAGAAATCGCAGGTCCAATTACAAGCGAGCCACCACCACTTCCATCTGCCAATATGCCAGACAAAGGTGGGAAGAACTCATCATGGACAAAGCGACATTCTGCTAATTCAATTCCAATATGAATGGTCTCAACAGAATCAAGGATGTCTGCTCGCTTGGAAGGTGTCGAGCGGCTTGGCAAATCTGAGCCTATGAGCACCATATATTCTGGTTCAGGAATTGGGCTGCATTGCTTATCATATTCGACTGCCCCTGGGGTCTTCAAAATTTTCCCTGAGAAAACGCGCCCATAAATTGGCCTATCAGTGCGCAACTGCGCTTGTATCCTTGGCTTATTCGCAGCTATCTTCCAGCCAACTACACCCCAACCAAGTTGCTTGGCCACCTTGGAGGCGACGCGATAGGCGGCATCTTGATCCGGTGGCACCAAATGCTCTTGAAGGCCACTTTGCTGCCTTCCTTCAGACCGCAATTCTGTTAATAAATCCACTAACTGTTTCTCAGCAGGAAAATCCATCAAGCACTCCCAGACGAACTACAAATAACCAACGCAAAAATAAGGGAAATATTTCTGATTGGTCTCTTCATCTGATAGACCCCCAGGATAAAAACTTTAAGAGTGGTTCAGTTTAAAATGCCCAAAATTCTTAAAAGAAGCCTCTCATATATCTATCTGGCCAGCTTAATGACAGTATATGGGTGCGGATCCACTACAACACTCATATTACCAGAAAAAACACCAGTTAAAGTTCAAGCTGCAATAAAACCTGCAACAGATTCACCATCGCTAACTATTATCCAAAAAACAAAAAAACTGGAAAAACAAGCAAAGTTAATTTTGACAGCTAATTTAAAGCCATCAGAAATCGAACAAAAAAGCCCTGAAAAAATGATGTCGTTTTTATATTCGAGAATGATGTCGAGGAAAGAATTAAAGAGATCAATAGATTCTTTAAAAGACAGTCGCAGGCTTATTTATTTAGTAAGGAAATATAACAAGGACCATGAAATTGATTCAGTTAATTCGAAGGCACAAATGATTTCTGATATCGCAGAAATCGAATCGATGTTTGGAGAACCTGAAAACGCTTGGCAGCTAACCCAAGAAGCATTTTCATACGACCATAAACCCATTTTAACTTACACCCTTTATGCCCACTTTTTGGTTTTGCAGGGAAAAGACGACGAAGCTGAAAAGGTTCGACAGAAACTATTGCGTGAAAGGGGTAATGAATCAGAAGTCCTTCATTCAACTTATTTGAAGGTTCTTTTGAATCGAGCGGACGCAAAACAACTTAATACGTCCAGATAGGTCTGAAAATTTTTGCAAATGAACTGTTTGGGAATCCCGAGAAGCGAATAATTTCAGGAATTCCTATTTTTGGAAAAAACCAAGTCGGAGCACCATGCTCAGATAAATGGTCGGAGCGGCAGGATTTGAACCCGCGGCCCTCTGCTCC
Organism: Rhodospirillales bacterium; assembly: GCA_008081395.1. Classification (GTDB taxonomy): domain Bacteria; phylum Pseudomonadota; class Alphaproteobacteria; order Bin95; family Bin95; genus VMCJ01. The sequence goes on from VMCJ01000062.1 coordinate 43,673, forward strand.
CAAAGCAGATGCGCTACCAGGCTGCGCTACGCTCCGACTCCCCTCTTCATAGAACTCCTTGGTACCTCAGGTCAATCGGCGTCTTAACTCCGGATACAAGAAGTTTGCAATTAAGTAACAAAAAAATCCGATACTCGTCACAGTAATGACGGCCACAGCCGCGTCTCCGACCGTTTCTGCTATCCACCCAACATTCAAAATACCGATAGGCCCACAGCCAATACACATTGCCAAAACGCCCATCACTCGCACCCTCATGTTCGAAGGTGCTCTCGCTAAAATGAGGCCTGACTGCATTGATCCAAAGCCCGAAAGCCCAAACCCTGCAATGAAAAGAAAACCACCTGCCATGAAAATTAAAGCTGTCCCTCCAAGCAAACCCATCCAAGCGAATAAACCCATGCAAACGATATATGTACCGGCGCCAATCGCAAAAATGCGGGCAAGTTGAGAAGGCCGCGCGAAGGCCGCAACAAGGGTAGCGCCGCAAAGGGCACCTAAACCCTCCAAACTTGTTAATGTTCCGGTTTGCAATGCACTCATACCAAAATTTTGACGACCAATAACTGGAAGCATTGAGACACAAGCAAAACCGAAGAGGTTTAAAATTATTGTCACTACCAGAACCGCCTGTATGACCCTTTCCTGACGAATATATCGCAGGCCTGATGTCAAACTTCTTAAGACGGGTTCTCGTCCAATTCCTTCACTTCTTATCCCTCGCCGCACCCCAGCAATTAAGCAAGCGCCTATAAGGCACACACATGCGCCGAATCCGAATGGTCCTTGAATGCCCACAAAATCTAAAAGAGCACCTCCAATAAATGCTCCCGACGCTCGGGTAATGCTGTTAGTGGCACTTTCTAAGCCCATAGCTCTTGGTAAGCGCAGAGGCCCCGCAATATCTCCAACCATGGTTCTACGTACTGGAAGCTCAAAAGACCAAAAAACACCAGAGAGGGTCACGCCTATGGCAACGTGCCAAAGCTCCAATTTTTCAAGAACAGCAAGGCCAGCTAACGAGAAATACATCGCGGCCATCGACACCATCAAGCTAACCAACAGAACCCGACGATCGAAACGTTCTGCCCACGCCCCACAGAAGGCACCTAGAAGAAACATAGGAAGCATGCGAAGAAAAAGCATCTGCGCTGTAATCAAGGCCGATCCCGTGATTTGGACTGTGTAGTAGCCAACTACCAACACATCCATCCACCGCATGACGCCTACCATACCGCCAGCAAGCCATACTCGCATAAAATCTCTATCGATGAAGAGAGATGATGGCTTTTCGAGCGGCTCAGCTTGTGCTGATATCACTTCCTGCAATTTATTCCTTTCCCGTTTTTACGAGACACACAATGCAAATTATAGAACACGCTCGACTTCGTGATGCCATCACAGCGATTTGTGCTGCAGGTGGAAGCGAAGCCAAAGAGGCTCGCATAGTTGCTGACAACTTAGTAGATGCCAATATGGCCGGACATGATAGCCATGGCGTTGGAATGATTCCTACTTATATCACCAACCTTCTTAACGGAGGACTAAAGCCAAACGAGCACGCTGAGATTGTTGTTGATAACGGAGCAGTCATAGTCATCGATGGCCGTTCCGGTTATGGCCAGGTTATTGGGCAAGAGGCGATGGCCATTGGCATTGATAGGGCAAAGAAATTTGGGGCTGCTTGTGTCGGTCTAAGAAATGCCCATCACATAGGAAGAATCGGACAATGGGGCGAACAATGCGCTGCTGCCGGTTTTGTATCGACACATCATGTGAATGTTGTCGGCCATAAAGCTTCAGTCGCTCCTTTTGGTGGCTCTGATGCCCGTTACATTACCAACCCATACTGTGCTGTCATGCCAGCCACGGACAAGAATCCACCAACGGTACTTGATTTCGCAACTAGCTTCGTTGCTATGGGCAAAATACGTGTTGCCAGAAATAAGGGTGAGCCTGCACCCGAGGGAGCATTGATAGACACAACCGGACAGCCAAGTCGTGACCCCAACATCATGTACACTGACCCTATCGGAGGTGCCCTTAACCCTTTTGGTCAGCACAAAGGTTACGGACTAGCTCTTCTTAATGAGATATTGCCATCGGCCATGACGGGCACCGTCGGGTGTAGACCAGAGACACGGTTTGACCCACCAAAGACCATTAACAATATGCTTTCCATTATTATTGACCCCAGCCGTCTTGTCTCCCGTGAACGGTTTAATGAGGAAACTGATGCGGCCATTTCTAACGTTAAAGGTTCTCCAGCAGCTGACCCATCAAAGCCGGTAGTTGTGCCAGGTGACCCAGAACGGATCTCTTGGAAGAAAAGAGACTCGGAAGGAGTACCGGTGGATGACGAAACCTGGCGAGAAATAACAGCATCAGCTGTATCAGTTGGTATGCGTGCTGAAGATCTTGACGTCATCGCAGGCATTAAGGCCTGAGGAGAATATATAAAATGCCAACTATTCAAGCTGATAAACTCGAAGCCGTATGTCGCCTAATTACAACTGCTCGCGGGTCTGCGGAAAAGGAAGCAGATCAGGTTGCACGAAATCTGGTCGTCGCAAATTTAAAGGGCCATGACAGTCACGGTGTGGGGATGTTGCCTCGTTACATCAAGTCGTCCTTTGTGGGAGAACTTAATATCAATTCTCATGCAGAAATTGTCACTGATCATGGGCTAATCGTACAGATTGATGGGAATCAAGGTTACGGCCAGGTTATTGGTGAAGAGGCCATGGAGATTGGCATTGAACGCGCCAAAGCTTTTGGGCTCTGCATCCTAACAATTCGGAATTCCTATCACTTATGCAGAATAGGAGCCTGGGGTGAACAATGCGCAGAACATGGTTTAGTCTCCATGCATCATGTAAACGGATATGGCCATCCAGGTTACGTTGCTCCATTCAGGGGATCCGATGCGAGGATTTCAACTAACCCCTACTGCGTTGTCTTGCCAAAAACCGCTAATAACCCTCCGACTGTGCTAGACTTTGCAACCTCGGCTGTTGCTCAAGGCAAAATTAGAGTTGCCAAAAATAAGGGTGTTGAAGCGCCAGAGGGCGCTCTGATTAACCATAAAGGTCAGCCAACTCGAGACCCGATGGTGCTGTTTCAAGAACCAATGGGTGCTCTTGCTGCTGTTGGTGGAGAAGCGGCAGGCCATAAAGGTTACGGGCTTGCTTTTATCAATGAACTTTTTGGCGGAGTTCTATCTGGTGGTCATACATGCCGGCCAGAGACGCATCATGAACATGACGTTATCATCAATGGGATGTTATCAATCATTATTGACCCTGAGAAAATGACTGATCGTGAGAGCTTTGAGGCTGAAATTGATGCTGCAATTGCCCACGTAACCGCATCTCCAGCAGCTGACCCTGAAAAACCTGTCCTTGTCCCAGGCGACCCAGAGCGCCAGACTTTAGCTGAGAGACGTTCTGAGGGTGTGCCTATAGATGACGAAACTTGGCGCGAAATCCTTGCAACCGGTCAAAGTGTCGGTATCGAGCCCGATGAACTGCGAAGTCTAGCAGCTGTGAATTAACGCACGTTGGCCCGTGAACTTCTAGGTTTGCAAGATTTTTAAAAATTAGGCCAATCATTAAAAAACTTTTGGAAAAATCAAATGCCTGAATACATCCCTCCAGCAATCGATTGGGTACGTGAGCAAGTCGAGCTCTATGAAGGAAGCGGTGGCACTGAAGGAACAACTCTCAGAGATACGGGGCTTCCATGCATTATTGTTACCCACCAAGGAGGTAAAACTGGAGGTATTCGGAAAATCCCTCTTATGCGGGTTAAAGTTGGACAAAGCTATGTGCTTGTTGGGTCTTACGGTGGTCGCCCGAAGAACCCTGTTTGGGTATACAATCTCCGAGCCCATCAGGACGTGGAAATCCGTGACAAAACTGAAGTCATGAAGATGCGTGTTCGCGAAGTTACAAACGAAAAGGAGCGAAAATCGCTATGGGATGCCAGCGTCGCAGCATTCCCCAGCTATGCAGAATACCAGGCTAAAACCGACCGCACTATTCCAGTTTTTCTTGCTGAGCCAGTTTAGTATTGAAGTTCTAGCACCCGCCGCTCAAATAGTTGCGGAACAATACTTCAAGCAGCAAGTTGACGGCGCCAGTATTGAAGTCCCGCACTGTTAGGGTGTTGCACCCCTCTTTCTGCAAGGAGGGATTCTGCAAGCTTTCGGCGGCCAGCTTTTACAGCGCTATCCACTAAAACCTGGGTGTAGAGATCACGTTGGGCATGACTGCCCCCAACGCGTACCCATTCCTCACGACTTGCAAGCAATCCATCACAAGCTTTTTCATAATCACCCATTGTATAAGCCGCGAAAGCATCAGCGAGGGGAATTGAGACCTCACTAGCCAAGTTAGCAGCCCAGCCCTCACCATCTGCTCTTTCTGCTAGCTGCTGCCTCTGTTTTGCAAGCGCCTCAGACCTCCCGGCCTTTGCCAGCGCCGCAGACACATGGCTTTCCGTGAAGGCAAGTAATTGGTCGTCCATTGTGGCTTCTGCCTGCCCGGCAAGAGCATGCCAACGACTCCCCACATCTACCCCAGTCATTTCTAATCGCCATAATAAGGCAGCCGCATTTTGTACGTCGATGTATGCCGTCGAAGGAGCTGGATAGACGGCACTATCATATAGCGCCAAAGTTTCATCGTAGCTCCCAGAATCCCATAGAAATAGTGCTTTATGCCACCATATGTGCCTAGCAAGTGGGGCTCGGTCATCCCAAGCATTTAGAGGGTAATTGATCCATTCAATCCCATCTTTATGGCGTCCCTGCATTTCCAGAACGTGCGCAACGGTATGGACTGCCCATAAGTCCTCTGGGCTATGCTGAAGCGCAGCCCGGCCACACATTTCAGCTTTCTCGTACTCCCCTGCTTCCTCGTAACCAAAGCCAAGCATTCCCAAATAATGGCCAAATCCAACCACATCTTTATCCCAAGCATGGCTAACTCTAAGAACGGAGTCTCGTAAATCGAGGCTCTTCCCTCGCCAAAATAGGGTCTGTTGGTGTAGCTGTTTCAAAACAAAAAGATCTAATGGCCACTCTGCCATGTGCTGCCCAAGTACCTTGGATGCATGAGGAAGATCGTTCGCGCTCAATGCCTTCAAGCCAGCAAGCCAACCCTTAGCTCTTTGAGTCAAGCCGCCAGGCTTTGCTTCCGCCTTAGCAATATGTTCTGCCACTACTGGTAGGAGATTTCGCGACTGCGCGCCCATCAGCATATAACCCTTCAGGAGTTGGGCCATGGAGCAGTCTGGGTCTGCGGAAATTGCCGCGTCTGCATATTCGACGGCGTCGAGCCTAAATTCAAAGAATCGCGCCACTGCCTTATCAAAATTCTCCACGCAAGCTGAGCTGCTGGTATCAAGTTGATATCCACGAACGTCTTGTAGCATCTGAAACTCCCGGAGAAACATAGTCTCGAAAAACTGCAATATTTTAGCGATGAAATCTAGAAGAGAGGGATTGTTGGGTTATTTTCAAATAATGACATTAATAGTCTGACAGGCTTAATTTACTCAGAGAGCGTTTAATTTCGCTAAGAAGCCGCATCCTGTTAAAGTAATCATGAAATTCCTTCCCCTTAAGGAGAAAGCCCTATGCCCGGTCTGTACTATGAAGAATTCGAAATTGGTCAGGTTTTCAAACACGACCTAACACGAACCGTAACAGAGATGGACAACGTCCTCTTCTGTGCACTTACCCATAATCCTCAACCTCTTCATCTTGATGAAGAGTTTGGTAAAGCGTCGGAGCACGGAGGCCGGTTAGTAAACTCACTTTTTACACTGGGTCTAGTCATTGGTGTTTCTGTGGGGGACACAACTCTCGGGACAACAATTGGCAATTTAGGAATGACCGATACGGCCTTCCGCAACCCAGTTTTTCACGGTGACACAATACGATCGGAAACAACTGTAATCGACAAAAGAGAGTCAAAATCTCGCCCCACCCAAGGCATAGTCACTTTTGAACACCGCGGTTTTAACCAACATGGAAAAGAAGTGGCTTACTGCAAAAGAATGGGCCTAATGATGAAACGTCCAACAACCTGAACAAAATAGGATAGAAATGGTGGAAGCTATTTCCTTCAACGCTACTCGAAGCTGGACGAAGACGCTACCAAACGCGACAGTCGTTCAGGCTAGAGAGTTTGACTTCAAAGGGCCATTCAATGGCCGAAATGCAGACGCATCAGAAGACAGACCGCAAGCATTTCGGGTTGAGCAACCACCCGGTTCAATAGTAGAGCCTCATTTCCATGTAGCCGCAGAATTTCAGCTAATTGCTTGTGGAGGCGGTAGATTAGGTAGGCATGAATTAAAGCCACTATCAATCCATTATTCAGGTGCATTCACCCCTTATGGTCCTATTGTAGCGGATGCGCGTGAAGGGGTGATCTATTACACACTTCGCCCCCGTCATGACCCAGGTGCTTTATTTTTGCCTGACGCAAAAGAAAAGTTGCAGCCTGCACCAAAGCGCTTTTTCATGACTGAACCCGAGCAAAAAAATCTAAGCTCAGCTGTATTGAGGACATGGGAAGCCCCAAATTTATCCTTCTTATACGGATCAGAAGCTGATGATGCCGCTGCCTGGCGCGCAACACTTGGACCAAATCAGCGACTCACTCCACCCAAACCAAAAGGCGACGGTTATTACGTTGTTGTAACTGGTGGAAGCTGGATATTTTCTGGAGAAAAATTTCCAGAATGGTCTCTGGCCTTTGCAGCGCAGGGCGAGTCTGCACCCGAGCTCTTGGCAGGAGAAGAAGGCCTGGATGCAGTGATCCTCCAATTTCCCGATAATTCGTCTAGGGTCAAGAAATCTATTTCTCTAGAAGATCAACATGAGTGTCCACTGTGTGGCTATGTTTATAACCAAGCGGAGGGAGACCCCGAAGCAGGGGTGGCGAAAGGAACTGTTTTCGCTGACGTCCCATCAGACTGGACATGCCCTAATTGTGATGCGCCAAAATCAGATTTTCAGATAATTTGAAGCCCCTAATTAAAGACTGATCTATATCTTCAATGCGGTAACATCTCTGAATTCAATGCAATAATCTGTTCCGGACAGCATACTGTTGACCGCCCAAGTTATCAGCACGCTTTGGTGGGAATGGTGCCCCGGATAGGATTCGAACCTATGACCTACCGCTTAGGAGGCGGTCGCTC